>JAVBSU010000056.1:0-6993 GCA_031556555.1 Christensenellaceae bacterium | reverse complement strand
CACCTCCCGCTATTATGTATAACCGATATGCAGTATGACTTATTACCGGTATAAAGTAACACATAATAGCATGGGAGTCAAGGATAAAATTACTAAAACCGTTTTCAGCCGACATAATAGAACTTCAAGGTATTATGCTTTTATAGTTACAGCATAAGTTAAGCGCGTTCAGTAAACGCATCCAAATACCAGTCTATTAGACCGGTTCGATAAATCGCAAATTATGGCAGAAACGGCATTCAACATTCGTACCCGCATAGTCTTTGCACAGCCGGAATATCCCTCTATATAAGGCTTTTCGAAACAGCGCAGGCTTCGGAAGCCGTGCTGATGAGACGCGCTTTACCCGCCGCCGGTAAGGCTAAAGGCATAAAATGGTATTGACAACTGAAAACGTTATGAATATGATATAGCTAAAGTCACAGTTGAAAGTGATTTCCCGCACATGAGTACAATTATTGATGTCGCAAAACTGGCAGGCACCTCGCCCGCAACAGTATCAAGAGTAATAAACAACAAACCGGTCCGCCCGGAGAATTACGACAGGGTGACCGCGGCGATAAAAGAGCTTAGATTTGAGGCGAACGCCAGCGCCAGGAGCCTTAAGACGAAAAAAACATGGAATATTGGCATGGTCGTTCCGTTTATGGATTTCTTCTACTTTATGCGCATAATGAAGTACGCCCAGCAGCGGCTGGAAGAGCAGGGCTACTCCGTAATGATAATGGACTCGGAAGGGGAACAGGAACTCGAGAAAGAAAAAGTAAAAAAGCTCATGGAGCTCAATGTGGACGGGTTTATCATAGTCCTGTCCGAAAACGACTGCTCCTATATAAACGAAATCGCGTCCGGCATGCCCGTCGTTCTCTGCGACAAGGTTCCGAATCCAATACACCACGATGTTGTCGTATGCGACGGGGCCAATATAGTATACAAATCCGTTGAGCTTCTCATTAAAAACGGGCACGAAAACATAGGTATTATCTGTGGGCCGCAAGTATACTATACCGCCCAGGAAAGGTTGAAGGGCTACCTCCGGGCCCTGGAAGACTATCATTACCCCATAAAAGAAAGCCTTGTTAAATACGTAGCCTGGGACACCAAGCACGGCGTCAGGAACGCCTACGATACGACGCGGGAGCTTTTAAACGAAACGCCCCGGCCAACCGCCCTCATAGCTTCAAATTACGACCTGACAAAGGGTTCCCTGCTGTACATGCAGGATGAGGGCATTAAAATACCGGAGGAAGTGTCCTTCGTAGGATATGATTTTGAGGAATTGTACGAGTTCTACAACCCTAAAATGAGCATGATCTTCGAGGACTTTGAAGAGTTGGGCGCGCAGGCCGCGAGGCTGCTTCTGCGCCAGCTTCAAAGCAGCGGAAACATATCGTCTGAAATCGTCAGGGTCAAATCAAGATTAGTATTAGGAGACTCTATTAAAAAACTTAAATAATCACAGGAGATTATTCACCGCAGAAAGCAATTTTTTCGCTATACTGAAAACGTTATCACTAATTATCTGTAAAACTGAAAACCGATCTGAATTATGCTTAGTTCCCAATTGCTTATTAATCGGGCGCTGGCTAATAATAAAACAATAGTAACAAAGGAGAAACCAAAATGAAAAAGAATGCAAAGAGCCTTGTATCCTTGCTGCTGCTGATCGTAATCGCGCTTTCTTTCACCTTGCTGGCAGGGGCCTCGCAGGTTCGGGAGGAAGACCAGGCGGCCGAAGGCGGAACCACTATCCGCGTTGCCGCGTTGCCGGGCACCACGTCTGAAATGATTCAATTAGCGGCCGATTCGTTTAAGGAAAAACGCCCGGATGTTACAATCGAGATAGTGGAGTTTGACGACAACACCTTAAGCGCCCAGGCGCCGAGGATTTTCACCGCCGCCGATAACGACCTTGACATGGCGTGGCACTGGCGCCTGTACTCGTGGCAGGAAATGTGCGACGCCGGAGTGTTTATGCCGCTCAACGACCTTTACCAAAGCGAAGGCTGGGTCGACGCGCTCGGCGAAGACGTTACAAACCTGTACTTAAACAAAGACGGCAATTACTACGGCGTGTGCGACGATGTAGTATGGATCGGAAACGTTTTCTACAACAAAGGAATATTCGACGAGCTGGGGCTTGAGCCGCCCGAGACGAGCGAAGACCTCTACAGCGTTGCCGCGGTGCTCAAGGACAACGGTTACATACCCATGGCGGGCATAGCCGGAACAACGTACGGCGAGCATTCGTGGAACGTGCTGGCGGCCAGGATGCTTTCACCCGAAGACTACGTCAAGGTATGTACCCCCGGCGACACCGAAGTATGGGACAGCGAAGCCGCGGTAGCCGTTTTTGACGAACTCGGGAACCAGAGGGACAATATTTTCCAGGAGGGAATGGCCGGACAGAACCTCGATGCCGCCCGTGCTCTCTTCCTTCAGGAAAAAGCGGCGATGTTCGTGGACGGCAACTGGGCGCTTACAGCGCTGGACGCTGAAAAGCCCGAGGGCTTTGAGTACGGCTACATAGCATTCCCGTCTTACGGCGGCAACGCGCCCATCGTCAACTACCCGGGCAACGCCATGCACATACTGTCCATAACCGACCAGCCCGAAGTATGTAAGGAATTCCTGGCCCACCTTATGAGCAAAGAGCAGCAGAGCGCGCTCGCTGCCAGCGGAATACTTAATCCATCCAGGACGGACATAGACCTTTCGGCCGCCGAGGGAGCTAATCCGTTCGTCGGTGAAATGTATGCCGATATGTCTTCGAACGGCGTGGTTCCCCTTGCCAGCATGGAGCACAGCAGCGAATTCGTACAGGTCCTCAACGAAACCGTCCAAAACTTTTTCGTAGGCGCTTACGACTCGCAGGCGGCTGTGGCCGCCCTGAAATCCGCAGTCGAGGCGGAACAATAAAACCACTGCATACCGGCCCGCACCCGATACCAGGGCGCGGACCGGTATAATAAATTGGTGAAAAGGAGCCGCCGAATATGCGAAACGCAAAAGCGACCAAACCCACTCTCGCAAAAGTAAAAAAGTGGAGCATTTCCTATATGTTTTTAGCGCCGGCGCTCGCGCTTATAGCGGTGTTCCTCATATACCCCGCCGTAAGGACCGTCCATCTCAGCTTTTATGACTGGAACGGCATGAGCGAGCCCGAGTTTGTGGGCGGGCAGAATTATGTGGAGATATTTGGCGAACAGCGCTTTTGGGACGCGCTTTCGCACAACATCGCCTTTACGCTGGCCACAGTGGCTACAACGGTAGTAGGCGGAATGCTGCTGGCAATCGCCATAGACAGGAAGATGAGAGGGTGGCCCGCTTATAAGTTTATCTACTACATACCCGTGATGCTTTCGGTAACCGTAGTCTCTGTCCTGTTCGTGAAAATACTCGACCCTAACACAGGGCTTTTGAACGAGCTGCTGCGCGCGATCGGGCTTGATTCGCTGGCCCACGCGTGGCTATCCGACCCAAGGTACGCGATGGCAAGCCTTATATTCGTTTCCACATGGCAATACTGCGGCTTTACGATGATACTCTTCCTCGCGGCAATGGCGGCTATCCCGCCGTCCGTGCACGAAGCCGCGACGCTGGACGGCGTATCGGAATGGCGAAGGTTCTTTTCCATAACGCTGCCCATTATAAAGCGGCCCACCTTCGTCGTTATAATGCTGCAGATAATGTTCGCGTTCAAGACGTTCGATATATTCTGGGTCATGACCCGGGGCGGCCCGGGAACTACTACCGAGGTGCTCGCGACTTACCTTTACAGGACGGCTTTTAATTTTACAGACTACGGCAAGGCGTGCGCCATCGCGGTCGTCATGCTGGTGCTGATAACCACAATATCTCTTATTTACGTGAAGAAATCCAGGCTTGGCGAACAGGTCATAGAGTAGGGGGGCGTTTTATATGGAAAGAAAGTTCAAACCGCCGCACATTTTCGTGGAGGCAATGCTCGTCTGCTGGGCCATTGTGCAGATGTATCCGCTGCTCTATATGTTCATGACTTCGCTCAAAACGGAAACGCAGATACAACAGGATCCTTTCGGTCTGCCCGACCCTGTAAGCTTTGCCGGGTATACGGGCGCGTGGGAGGGTAAAACAAACACTTACAGCTTTGAGACCTACTTTGCAAACAGCGGCATAATAACCGTCTGCACGCTTATACTTCTGTGCCTTGTCTCACTGCTGGCCGGATACATGCTCGCCAGGCACAAGTTTCCGGGGAATAAGTTTATTTACCTCTTTATAGTATGCCTTATAGCGGTGCCCATCCAGGCGCTGATAGTGCCTATTTTCGTGATGTTCGAAGACCTCCACATGCTCAACAAAATATGGCCCATGATCCTGCTATACACGGCTTTCAACCTGCCGTTCAGCATAATAATAATGAAAACGAACTTCGAGGCGATACCAAAAGAAATAGAGGAGGCGGCCCTTGTTGACGGGTGCAATACTTTCAGGGTTTTCTGGCACGTGGGCCTGCCTATGTCAAGAGGGTCCATCGCGACCATAGCGATCGTCAACTTAACCGCTGTGTGGAGCGAATTCATGTACGCGTCAACGCTACTCGTAACGCCGGAATCCCGCACGCTTCCGGTGGCGATAAGCATGTTCAACACAAGCATGTACAACTCGACCGTGTCAACATTGATGGCAGGCTTGTCGATGGCAAGCATACCTCTTCTCATAGCGTACTTCATATTCCAGAAGCAAATTGTAAAGGGCATGGCGGTGGGCGCCATAAAATAAGCACAAGCGGCAAGGCAAGCCGCAACAAGGAGTAAAAAATGCAAAATAACCTCCAGGATCCATTCAAAATATGGTACGATCATCCTCCCCGCGACTGGCAGAACGGTTTTCCCATAGGCAACGGAAAACTGGGCGCCATGATTTATGGCGGGCCCGCGGACGAGACGTTCGCGCTGAATGAAGATACATTGTGGACAGGATGCCCTAAAACATTGCGCAATCCCGGCTGCAAAGAGTACCTCCCCAAGGTGAGGGAAGCCGTCTTCGCAAATGAGTTTGCCTCCGCGCAGCGCATGATAATCGACCATATGCTGGGCGAATGGCAGGAAATGTACCTTCCAATGGGCGAGCTAAGCATACGCCGTTCGTTTTGCGGCGAAGTATCGGATTACACGTGCGGACTGAATATAGAAGAAGCGGTATTCTCACACTCTTTTAAGTATAACGCCGCTACATACCGGCGCGAAGCGTTCTGCTCTTTTCCGGATAAAGTCCTGGTTACGCACGATTCCTGCGATAAGCCGGGGTCTATAAACCTTGAGTTTAAGCTGGACAGCCCCCTGTTAAGAAGCGTCTCTGTCAAGGACGGCTGCCTCGTGCTGGAGGGGCGTTGCCCCGAGCAGGTCAACCCGTTCGTGATGCCGCCGGACAACGCCGTAAACTACGGCGATAAAGGGATCAAATTTGAAACGAGGCTTAAGGTAACGCACAAAGGCGGGCAGCTCACCGTTAATGAAAACAGCCTCGCCGTTACCGGCGCGGACGAAGTTACGGCCATATTGAGCTGCGCTACGGGATTCAGGGCTTATAACCTCGCCATAACGAACGATTACCCGCAGCGGTCGGCCCGCTATATCGCGCTTGCCGCGGAAAAGGGCTACTCCGCGCTAATGGAAGATCACGTCGCGGATTACCAAAAACTGTTCGGCCGTATGTCATTGAATTTCGCCGGCGGGGACGAGCGGCGCGGGCTGCCAACGGACAAGCGGGTGGAGTTGTTTTCCGCAAGCGGCGGCGACCCAGGGTTGTTCGCGCTCAAATCCCAATTCGGCCGTTACCTCCTCATAGCGTCTTCACGCGAGGGCGCGCAGCCTGCCAACCTCCAGGGCATCTGGAATCAAGACCTGCGCCCCGTGTGGAGCTGCAACTACACAACGAACATAAACACCCAGATGAACTACTGGCCGGCGCTTGTATGCAATCTTGCCGAATGCCAGGAACCGCTGAACAATATGCTGAGCGAGCTCTCCGTATCTGGGGCCGGCGAAGCGGCCATAAGCTACGGATGCAGGGGCTGGTGCCTGCACTCGAATACGGATCTTTGGCGCAATGCCAGCTCCACCGGGCACAGTGCGGAAAAATACGAGGCAGGGACGTCGGTACACGGCGAGCACGGCACCACGCCCGTGCGCTTCGCGATGTGGCCGCTGTGCGGCGCTTGGTTTTGCCTGCATATATGGGAGTACTACCAGTTTACGCGGGACCTGGATTTCCTGCGGGACACGGCTTTCCCGATAATGTCGGGCAGCGTGCGCTTCGCGCTTGACTGGATGGTGGAACACGATGGATACCTCGTCACCTGCCCGGCCACCGACCCTGAGACTGAATACATATACGAAGGCAAGCCGTACGCGGTAAGCTACGCGACCACGATGGATATGGAAATGATAACGGGCCTGCTCGAGAACTATATTGAAGCGGCGGCCCGGCTGAATATTGATAACGGTCTTGTGCGGGAAGCCTGCGCGGCGAAAAAAAAGCTGTACCCGCTCAAAGTGGGCAAGCATGGGCAATTGCAGGAATGGGCAGAGGATTTTGAAGAGAGCAACGTAAAGCACCGCCACGTCTCGCACTTGTACGGGCTATTCCCCGGCAATACGATGCCGGAAGAGCTTTATGAAGCCTGCCGCACGGTGCTTGTAAGGCGCGGGGACACGGCCAGCGCGTGGGAAGCCGCCTGGCGCGCCGCGCTTTGGTTCAGGCTGGGCGACGCCGGCCGCGCTTACGGGATGCTGAAAAAGCAATTGACGGATCAGAGCCTGCCTGCGCAGGAAGGGCGCGGCTGCCTTAACAACCTGCTGGATTCGTACCCTCCCTTCCAGATCGACGGAAACCTCGGGTTCACCGCGGCGCTGGCCGAAATGATAGTACAAAGCCACAGCGGTATAATCGACATACTCTCCTGCGTGCCCGATGAGTTCAAAACGGGTTCGGTAAAGGGGGTGTGCG
>JAVBSU010000188.1:0-7572 GCA_031556555.1 Christensenellaceae bacterium | reverse complement strand
TGCCTGTACGGCAACTACTCGGGCGACAATATGAACGTCAAGATGGCCGTTAAAAAAGCCGCCAAGGAAGGAATAGAGGTAAAGACCGTCATTGCCAATGATGATGTGGCTTCCGCTCCCAAAGACGAAAGGGAAAAGAGGCGCGGCGTGGCGGGCGAGATATTCATGTGGAAGGCAGGCGGGGCAATGGCGGCAAAGGGAGGCGGCCTTGACGAGGTCGTCGCGGCGGCCCAAAAAGCCATAGACAACACGCGCAGCGTGGGCATAGGGCTCTCTCCCTGTACCCTCCCTGCCGTGGGCCATCCCAACTTCGAGATAAAGGACGGGACAATGGAGGTGGGCATAGGGCACCACGGCGAGCCGGGCATAGAAGTGCTCCCACTTGAAACGGCGGACAAAATGGCCGTGCGCATGGTGGACACAATCCTGCCCGACTACCCATTCGTTTCGGGGGACGAAGTGGCAGTGCTCCTCTCCGGCCTCGGGGCAACGCCCGTGATGGAACTGTACGCACTATACGAAGAAGTGGACAAACTTTTGGCCGGAAAGGGCATAAAGACTTACAGGGCATACGTGGGCAATTACTTCACATCGCTCGAAATGATGGGCGCAACCCTGACGGTAATGAAACTGGACGGCCAGCTAACAGAGCTCATCGACATGGAAACCGGCTGCATGGGCCTCACGCAGTTTGGCAGGTAGGATTGGGAGATAACATATATGGATTCTATAAAAAACGCGGACGGGCAGGTGATCGTAGAGGCCATGATAAGCGCCGTCCAGGATAACAAGGACTACCTCGGCGAAATAGACGGCCTGATAGGCGACGGCGACCACGGTATAAATATGAACAAGGGTTTTACAATGGCCCAAAGTGGATTGGATGGAGCTCCGCATTCCTTTTCCGAAAGCCTCAGCATACTGGGAGACACGCTTTTTAACGACATTGGCGGCTCCATGGGGCCGATTTACGGGACGGTGTTCACCGGGATGGCGGAGGCGGCGGAGGGCGAGGAAGAGATAAGCCTTGGAGTGTTGAGCAAAATGATGAGCGCAGGCCTTGAGGGCCTTATGGATATCGTGGACGCGAAAGTGGGAGACAAGACGCTCGTGGATACGCTGTCCCCCGCCTGTGATTCGCTTAAACAGTCGCTGGAGGACGAAGTGGATTTTAAAACGGCGCTCGGGCTCATGAAGAGCGCGGCCCAAAAAGGCAGTGCCTCCACAAAGGATATGGTGGCGAAGTTCGGCAGGAGCAGCCGCCTTGGAGAGCGCTCGCGCGGCGTGCTGGACGCGGGCTCCGTGAGCTGCGCCATAATACTGGGCGCTATGGCCGGTCAAATGCAAAAAATGTTATAAGTAAAAGGAGAAAGCGAAATGAGTTGTTATGATTTTTCGGGCAAGATGGCTGTTATCACAGGGGGAGCGAGGGGCATAGGCAAGGAGATCGCCATGCAGTTCGCCAAAGGCGGCGCGGACATCTGGATAGGCGACATGCTGGACGAAGACATGAAGAGCACTGCCCAGGAAATTGAGGCGCTGGGCGTTAAGTGCGGCTACACATACACGGACGTGGCTGACCCCGCCAATGTTGAAAAGCTCTACGGCGACGCCATGGCCGCGTCCAAAACCGGCCGGATGGACATACTCATCCACAACGCGGGCATATTGGTGACGGGTTCGCTGCTCATAGCCAGCCAGGAAGAAGTACAGCGCATAACGGACATAAATATAATGGGAATGTTCAACGCGCTGAGCATAGGTTTAAAGAAAATGATCCCGCACAAGACGGGAAAAGTCGTGCTCATATCGTCCGTGGCGGGCAGGCGCGGCTTTAAAGTGCAGGGCCATTACAACGCCACAAAAGCCGCGGGAATAAATTTCGCACAGTCGTGCGCGGTGGAATCGGCCAAGTACGGCATACATGTAAATACTGTCTGCCCGGGCATAATAAGAACGCAGATGTGGGACATGATACTCGAGGAAGCCGAAGTCAACAAGGGCATAACACAGGATGAGGAATGGGAGAGCTACATGGACGTAATACCCCAGGGGCGCGCACAGACTCCCGAAGAAATAGCCAACGTCGCGTTGTTCCTTTGCACCGATCTTGCAAGCGCCGTTACCGGCCAGGCGATAAACGTGGACGGCGGCTGGACATTGAACTAAATAACAGTTAATAAGTAATAGATAATACTAATAATAGATTTACGGAACAAGTTCGCGAACCGCGGGTAAGCGGTTCGCGAATTTTTACGCCGGGTCCTGAGTTTACATGGTATATTTTTGTATTTATAACTATTATTTGCCTGGTAAATGTACAATAATGAATAAATTCATGCTATAATAGCTACATTAACTATACTCATAGAGTAAATACGGGTAGGAAATATGGTTTTCTTTTTTGTATCGCTTGCGGCTTCCTTTATCCTTTTATATATTGTTTGCAAAGTCTGGTTTGCCAGCACAAAAAGCCGGTATCTCGTCATATTTTTCCTGATGGGAACAATGGCGTCATTGTGGGCGCTCTTAAACTGCATGTCCGGAATAGTTCCCACTCAGGTACTAAGAGTCCTTGAGGCGACGGGGATGATTTTTGTCTGCTGCCTGCCATTTTTGATGCTGATGTACATAATGCACTTTGTAAACGCCCGGCTTGCAAACAGCCGTATCCTTACGTGGATTCTCATATCCGCGATGGTTCTGGATGTTGCGCTGTTACTTACAAATCCGATACATATGTTGTATTACACTTCGTATACGGCCAGAGGCAACGGAGTTTTCGGCCCGCTTTTCTGGTTACATTCCTACGTATCGTATGTGGTTTTGGCAACGGCGTTTATCCTGCTCATCGTCTACGTTGTAAAAAATGTCCGTAAGTATCCTTCCCTTATTATGGTCGCGCTCGGCTCCGCCTGTCCGTTTATCATTAATATAGTGCATGTCTTTAATTCAAGCCGTACGGATTATGACCTGACTCCGCTGGGCTTTGTTATAATGTTTTCGGTTTTCGGCATATTTTCCATACGTTTTCGCCTTTTCAACCTTAAAAGCGCAGCTTCGGCCAACATTTTCGACACGATTTCCGACGGCTTTCTGGTTGTCAACAACATAGGACAGGTAGAGGACGCCAATCCGGCGTTCCGCGAGGCGTTTCCTTCCCTGCCCATCGATCAGGAAACTACGTCCGTCCACGATGTGACGGACTACATGCGCTCCGTTGCGGTAGAATACAATCCTGATGATGTTTTTGACAGGATCGCGTCGCTCAGTGAAGGACTCGCGGGCGGCGAATTCTCCGTGCGTGATGATATGGGACAGATACGCAATTTTGCGCTGTCAAAGGATTTTATTATGCGCCGCGGGCAGTCGGCCGGGTACGTGCTCACGCTGACGGATATAAGCAATTACCGACGCATGATTGCCGAAATCAACCAGCAAAATAAGGAACTGGTGGAACTGAAAGACGCCGCGGAAGCCGCGTCTAAATCAAAAACGGAATTTTTAGCCAACATGAGCCATGAAATCAGGACTCCTATGAACGCCATTATCGGCATGGCGGCGATAGCGAGGAATTCCTCGGATTTAACGCAGATTTACGATGCGCTGGACAAGCTTGATAACGCCTCCCACCAACTTCTCAGCATTATAAACGATGTGCTGGATATGTCTAAAATCGAGGCGAACAAACTGGAGCTGTACGATGAAGACTACAATTTTGCCGAAATGGTCGGCGACTGTAAAAATATCCTGATAGACCGGATCAATGAGAAACACCAGCGTCTTGATATTGATATTTCGGCGGACACGCCCCTTAACCTTCGCGGCGACAGGCTCCGCCTGTCTCAGGTTATCATAAATATCCTGTCCAACGCCGTTAAATTCACGCCGGAAAACGGCGAGATCAAATTAAGCGCCCGCCCCGTCCATGTGGAGGGTTCGACGGCGAACATCAGGGTCTCGGTATCGGACAGCGGCATAGGTATGACGCCCGACCAGCTTTCACGGCTCTTTACCGCGTTTGAACAGGCGGACGGGAGCATCTCGCGGCGGTTTGGCGGAACGGGCCTTGGCCTGGCCATATCCAAAACAATCGTGGGCCTGATGGGCGGGGATATCCGGGCGGAGAGCTCGCCGGGCGAGGGCAGTACGTTTATTTTCGATTTCGTCTCCGAAATCAGCGAGCGGGCGTCAATGCCGGAAGAAAAGCTCCGGGACGGGGAGGACGACTACGACTTCGCGGGACGCACAATCCTTCTGGCGGAGGATATGGAAATCAACCGTGTAATTATCCAGACGTTGATGGAGGGCAGCGGAGTTACGATTGAATGCGCAACGAACGGCCAGGAGGCCTATGACATGTACAAGCCTTCGCCGGAAAAGTACGATGTTATTTATATGGACCTTCAAATGCCGCAGGTTGACGGTTATACGGCGACTAGGATGATCCGGGCGCTCGACAATCCCGCGGCAAAAAAAGTACCGATCATCGCCATGACGGCCAACGCTTTTGCGGAAGACGTGCAAAAATGCCTGACGGCTGGAATGAACGACCACATTTCAAAACCGATCGATATCGGCGCCCTCTTTAAAAAGACCGCCGCCTATTTGAAAAAATAAGGCGCGCTACGCCCACTTCCATCCGCCTTCTCCTGCCCCGATTTCAAAATGGTCTTTGGCTCTGCCCAGGTCGATTTTTGTGAAAAAACCGTTTCCCGCCGTAGCTTTGACCGTATCGCCGTTGAGCTCGAACAGGAACTTTTGCTGGTTTATGGCTGTGGGCGCGAGCTGGGCCGCCTCCACTCCACGGTGGAACCAATCGGGCAGCGGGCCGCCCGCGCGTGACAGCTGCTCTATGCTTTTGGTTTTGCGGGGAGCACCGTTGTCCTCGCCGTAGCCGATAGCGATGACTATGAGCAGCTTTTCGCCTTCCGCGACGGTCGCGGCCGCTTTCTTTTTGCGGTAAGTCCCGGCCACCCAGCAGGTGTTAAGGCCGAGTTCTGTCGCGCGGAGGACTATCTTTTCGCCGTAATAACCGCATTTTTCTTCCAGCCCGGCTTCCTTTTTCCCAACAAGGGCAATATAGTTCCTGACGTTCCTGAACCTGCCGTACCTGGCGGCCATACCGGAAAAGGCATTGGGTTCATTGTGGCAAAGCTGTATGTGAAGACCGCTTTTTTCATTGCACCAGTCAATTTCTTTTTTGAGTTCGCTGAGCGCCTCGCCCTCGATTTTCCTGTCCGCGTATTTTCTCACGGAATGGCGCGCGCTGATCGCTTCCAGTAAATCCATTTCATGCACCTCCTGATGTTTTCAGTATCCGCTTTTTGCCGCTTTTTGTCAAATGGATAATCCCGTTGGACGTGCTTTTCGTGCTGCTTACCATCAGCTCACCGGGGTTCTTGTCCGCTTATAACATGACTTCGCTGATGCAGACGATATCCATTTACCCTCTGGCCGGCCTTGCGCAGATGTCCGCGCTCGCGCCGCCATAATAATATGCGCGGTGGTGTTCATCCTGTCCAGGTACATGAACATTGGGGCGTCCCCGAGTTCAAACAGTGGCGCATCATAGAGGACGCGATAAGGTATAGATAATAACTACCAACTCGATATCGCGCTCGAACAGCCCGCGGACGTGTGCGGCGTAAGCGTGTTCTACCTCAGCCGCAGGTTCAAGCAGGAGCTGGGCACTCGCTTTATGGACTACCTAACGGACGTGAGGATAAGCCGGGCCAAGGAACTAATAGGCCGTGGCGGGTACGCGCTCAAAGAACTCGCGGAAAAGGTCGGGAACAGGAACCACACGTACTTTTGCAAAATATTCAAAAAACTCACGGGAATGACAGTAGGCGAATACAGGTGCACGCTTGAAAATCAACATACCTGAAAGAATTTGTGTTATACTATTCACGCATATCTAAAACAATTTGCGCTGGGGGAAACAATTGTGGATTTATATTTAAAAGACAAAGTAGTTATCGTAACGGGCGGAACGAAAGGCATAGGCAGGGGAATAGTGAAAAGCTTCGCGGAGGAAGGGGCCCGGGTGGTCTGCGTCAACAGGCCGGGAAAAGAAGGCCCTGTCCTCGAGGATGAGCTAAGGGCGATGGGACAGGAAATGGAGTACGCCGCAATTGAGCTCAACGAAGTAGCGGAGTGCGAAAAGCTAATCGCCCATGTGCTCGAAGAGTATGGGCGCATAGACGTCATAGTAAACAATGCCGGAGGGAACAACCAGCTTGGCCTGGACGCGCCGCCCGAGCAGTTCATGGAGGGTATGCGCGCCAACCTGATTCACTACTACGCGCTGGTGCACTACGCGCAGGACGCGTTAATAAAGAGCGGCGGCAACATAGTGAACATCGGCTCGCACGTTTCTATAACCGGCCAGGGGAAGACGAGCGCCTACGTGGCCGCGAAGGGCGCGATAGATGGTCTTACGCGCGAATGGGCGGCGTACTTCTGCGACAAGGGAGTGCGCGTTAATTGCATAATACCCGGTTCGGTGTGGACGAGCTCGTACGAGAAATGGGCCGCCCTCTTCCCCGACCCGGAGGAGCGCAGGCGCGAAGCGGAGAAAAACATCCCGTTCGGGAGGCGGATGACCACGGTGGAGGAATTCGCCGATTTGGTGGTGTTTGTTGCGTCCGGCCGGGCTTCGCATTTGACGGGCGAGATAATAGTGAACGACGGCGGTTATTCCCGCCTGGACAGGGTGCTGACATGCGGGAGAGAATGAGGATACTTTGCAGGAAGTTCGAGCCATTCGAGCGGATAACGGAGCTTTTTTTTGAAAAGTACGCGCAGGCGTATTCATCTGATTTGGAACTTGAACTTATACCGCTGCCGCTGCCAGAGCTGCACGCTACGATACTTGAAGGAGAGTTCGACATTGCGCACGTGAACACGGACTGGCTGAGCGAATGCTGGGACGCGGGCGCGCTTTTGGACTTGCAGCCGTACATCGGCGCGTCGCCGCCCGAAGATTACCCAAAAGGCTGGCACGGCAGTTTACTCGGGCTGCAAACATTTGAGGACGGGATAGCGGGCCTGCCCTTTCACGACGGGCCCGAGTGCCTGATTTACCGGAAAGACCTGTTTTCGGATGAAAACGAAAAAGCAAGATACTTCGAGCGGTATAGCAGCGAGCTCACGCCGCCCCGGACGTGGGAGGAGTTTGAACGAGCCGCCGCCTTTTTCAACCGGCCGGGCATGTACGGTACGCTGTTCGCGCTCTACCCGGACGGGCACAACAATATATTCGACTTTGCGCTGCAGGTATGGAGCAGGGGAGGGAGCCTTACGGACGAGGCCGGCGCGCTGACTCTGGATACCCCCGAAGCAACGGAGGCGATGAAGTGCTACCGGAAACTTATAGGCCAGGATTACGTGCACAAGGAGAGCCGCGGTTTCGAATCAATTGCCGCCTGCATGGCCTTCGCGCGGGGGGAAGCGGCCATGATGGTGAACTGGTTCGGCTTCGCCACGATGTGCGAGACGGAGAAGGAAAGCCGTGTGGCCGGACGTGTGGATATCGCGCCTGTGCCGCGCTCAGCGGGCGCGGAGCCC
>JAVBSU010000019.1:0-4689 GCA_031556555.1 Christensenellaceae bacterium | reverse complement strand
ATCCCGGTTTTATTGAGCCCGAGTCCCGTAAAAACGAGATGATGAATAATTTCCTGCTGCCCGGCCTTGAGGATCTGTGCGTGTCGCGCTCGTCGTTCACCTGGGGCATTCCCGTCCCCTTTGATGAGGATCACGTCATATACGTTTGGATAGACGCGCTGTCCAATTACATAACGGCGCTCGGCTACCTTTCGGACGACGACAGCAAGTTTGAAAAATACTGGCCCGCTGACCTCCACCTCGTAGGCAAGGAGATCGTGCGCTTCCATACGATAACATGGCCCACCATACTTTTGGCGCTGGGGCTTCCGTTGCCCAAAAAGGTCTACGGCCACGGCTGGCTGACGCTCCAGGGCGGCAAGATGAGCAAATCCAAGGGCAATGTAGTGGATCCGGTGGTGCTGGTGGAGCGCTACGGCGTAGACGCGGTGCGTTACTTCCTCATGCGCGAAGCGCCGCTTTCAAACGACCTGCTCTTCTCCAACGAACTGCTGCTGTCCACAATAAACGCCGACCTTGCCAACGACCTCGGCAACCTGCTTTCGCGCACCGTCGCCATGGTGGTGAAATATTTTGGCGGCGAAATACCTGAGGACGCGCAGCCGGAGAATGAGGATGCTTCAATAAAAGCTATGGGCGGCACGCTTGCGGAGCGCGCTGACGAGAATATAAGCGCCCTGAAAATATCCGAGGCGCTGGATGATATCTGGCAGTACGTGGGCGCGCTCAACAAGTACATAGACCTTACGGCCCCCTGGGTGCTCGCTAAGGACGAGGCCTGCCAGCCCCGCCTTAAGAGCGTGCTTTACAACCTCTCGGAGGGCCTCAGGATAGTCAGCGTTCTCATAGAGTGTGTAATGCCCAATACCGCAGTTGAGATGCTCCGCCAGCTCGGCATAGAGGACGCCGCCCTCACCAGCCTGGATAGCGCGAAGGCGTACGGGGCAGACATATCCGGGCTGCGAGTATGCAAAGGCCAGCCCATATTCCCCCGGCTGGATGTGGCAAAAGAGCTCGAGGAGCTAGCCGCGATAAGGCAAGCGCAGTAAACCAGAGGAAACACTATGTTGATAGACACGCACGCGCATCTTTTGGACGATAAATACGGCAGCGACCGCTTCAGGCTTATTGAAGAACTGCCCATGCGGGGAATCGCCGCCGTGATTGAGTGCGCGTCAGATATGGATACAGCCATACGGGCGGCGGCGCTGTCTGAGGAATACCACATTATCTACGCGGCCGTGGGCGTGCACCCTCACGACGCAAAGACCTGGGGTTCTCAATACGCTTCCGAGCTCAAGGCTTTGTCCGAAAGGCGCAAGGTTGTTGCCATAGGAGAAATCGGCCTTGACTACCACTACGGCTTCAGCCCTCGTGACGTACAAAAAACCGTGTTCATTAAGCAGCTCGATCTCGCCAAAAGCCTCGGCCTGCCCGTTGTCATCCACAGCCGCGAGGCGACGGAAGACATGCTCGCCATCCTTAAAGAACACCGGGGAGTGCGCGGCGTGATGCACAGCTACTCCGGCAGTGTGGAGACGATGGAGATCCTTTTGGAGCTTGGACTTTTCATATCTTTCGGCGGCATGGTCACCTTCAAGAACGCGAAAAAGCCCATGGCGTCGGCAACTGCCGTGCCAATGGACCGGTTCTTCACCGAGACTGACAGTCCGTACATGACTCCCGTGCCGCACAGGGGCGAGCGCAACTCCCCAGAGCATGTCCGGCTGGTCGCTCAAAAAATCGCCGAACTGAAAAGCATACCTTACGAAGAAGTTGAAACGGCCAGCGTGCGAAACGCCGTTGGTTTCTTCGGATTAGATATTAAATAAAGGATAGTAAATGGACGTATACGTATATAAACTGGGCAATGTGAACTATATAAACCTGACCAACGAATGCACTAACGACTGTGACTTTTGCATAAGGAAGACATCGGAAGGAGTGGGCGGCCACAAGCTGTGGCTGGAACATGAGCCCTCCGCCCGCGACGTTATAGATGTGCTGGCGCACGACAAGACGGACATAGTGTTCTGCGGCTTTGGCGAGCCTGCCATAAAACTTGACGAGCTTAAAGAGATAGCCTCCTACGTAAAGGGCTACGGCGGCCATGTGCGCCTGAACACAAACGGCCACGCAAGCGCTTACCACGGCCGTGATGCCGCAAAAGAGCTGGCCGGCCTCGTGGACGAGGTGTCCATAAGCCTTAACGAGACGGACGCGCAAGAGTACGCCGCCATTACCAAAAGCCGCTACGGCGGCGAAGGCTTCCATTATATGCTGGATTTCGCCAAAAAGTGCATCGAATGCGGCATAGGCGTGACCCTATCCGTCGTGGACGTGCTTAGCCCGGAAAAAATTGAAGCTTCCCGCAAAATCGCGGAAAGCATCGGCGCGGACTTCCGTATACGGCACTATGTGGAGTAGGAGGGATTCGCCTCCGGCGGCCAAAGGGCTCCGCCCTTTGGAAACCTGCTGGGGCTAAGCAGCCCCAGACCCCACGCGAACTGCGTTCGCTCTCCAAAAAACATAACGCGTTTTGGAGGTTCTTAAGCCGCCGGAGGCCCTACAGCCCGTCGTACCTATACTTTTTTATATCGACATAACCGTCGCCGTCAACGCTGACTCCTTCCGCGAGGAGTTTTTTCTTTTGCTCGTCCATGCCGCCGAAAGCGTACGACGGCGCAAGGCGGCCTTTATGGTTTACCACCCTGTGGCAGGGTATTTCGCCCTCATAGGGGTTTACGTGCAGGGCGTTGCCCACCGCCCTCGCGGCCCTCGGCCTGCCTGCAGCGCGCGCTATCTGCCCGTAGCTCGCCACTTTCCCCTTCGGGATCCTGCATACGCAGGCATAAATATCATCGAAAAAACTCATTTTACCGGAAAACTTTCCCCCGACTTGGCGTAGGCTTGCCTGAACTGCTCTATCTGGCTGTTCACGCGGGGTTCGCCTTCCTTCGCCCCAACGTATTCGTACACTCCCCCGCCCACCTGCGTCCGGGCCTTCACATTATCCTTCAGCATGAGTTCCATTATATCCAGCAGTTGGCGCTGGAGCTTGGCGTCGTATATGGGAACCGCCACCTCCACCCTGCGTTCCGTGTTCCTGGTCATGAAATCGGCGGACGATATGTATATTTTACGGCGCTCGTCCACGCCAAAAACGTATATGCGCGCGTGCTCAAGGTAGCGGCCCACTATGCTTATTATTTCTATGTTGCGCGTCTTTCCCGTCTTCTCAACGTTGAGGCAGCAAATGCCCCTTATAACCATCTTTATTTTTACTCCCGCTTCGGAAGCGCTGACGAGAGCGTTCATGATGTCTATGTCGTTCAGTGAGTTCAGCTTAAACATCAGCCGGGCGTCCCCCCCCAGCCTTGCTACCTCGGTTTCTTCCTCTATAAGCCGGATAACCTCAGGCTTTAATAGCAGCGGCGAAACCAGAAGCTTGTCCAGCGTTTCCACAAGGCTGCCCATACACAGGTTTTTAAACACGTCCTGCGCGTTTATGGCTATATCCCCGCCGGCTGTTATGTACGAGAGGTCGGTGTACAGCTTGGAAGTTTTTTCGTTGTAATTGCCCGTTCCCACCTGGGTTATGAAGCTGACGTTGTTGCCGTGCTTCATTGTTATTAGCATGAGCTTTGAGTGAACCTTGTACTTCTCGATCCCGTAGATTACGGACACCCCGCCCTCTTGCAGGCGCTTGGACCAGTCTATGTTATTCTCTTCGTCAAAGCGCGCCCTAAGTTCCACAACGGCTATGACTTCCTTGCCGTTTTCGGCGGCGCGTATGAGCGCGTCAACTATCCTAGAGTTGCGCGCAACCCTGTAAAGCGTTATCTTTATAGATATCACCCTGGGGTTTTGCGCGGCCTCCTCCAGAAGCTTTATGAATATCCGTATGTCATCGTAAGGGTAAGACAAGAGCACGTCATTCTTGAGTATCTGGGGTATTAGCTTTTTAGCCCCGTCCAGCCTGGGCGGCGGCTGCGGCGTGAGCGGCGTATAAAAGAGATGCCCGTACTTCCCCATAGCCGAAACCGTGTCTCTCAGATCCTCCACAAAACCCAGCATGATCGGCATTTCGTTGAAAAACACCTGGTCTTCCGCAAGGCTCAAATGCTTCACTAGCATTTTTTTAATCTCGGGCGAATCGTTTTTTATTATATCCAGCCGTATAGGTTCAAGCTTGGTACGCTTCTTAACGACAATTTCCATGATATCGCGGTATGGCATGTCGTAATCGAAAAACGCTTCGTCCGGGTCGATATCCGCGTTGCGAGTAACGGAAAAAATCGCCTTGTCAATAACCTTATGCTTGGGGAAGACCTTGTGCGCGAACAGGTAGATCAAATTCTCTATAAGCGTAAACTTTACGTACTTGCTGGGAAAGTAAAGCAGCCGCTCAAAGTAGCCGCTCGCCGGAATAATACCGAGGCGCTGGTTCCCGCCCTTGTTTTTCAGCAGCACCGCAATGTAGACGAGGTCGTTTTGTAAAAAGGGGAAAGGATGGTGCTTGTCTATTATGTGCGGCGAAAGGAGCGGCTGTACGTTGCGCATGAAGTAGCGCTCTAAAAAACGCTGTTCGTATTTCGTCAGCTTTTTCCCTACCTTAAGATATATCCCTTCCTTTTCCAAAAGTCCCAGCACGCTCATCAGCGCTTTGTTCCTGCGCGTCATAAGCCT
>JAVBSU010000071.1:0-17173 GCA_031556555.1 Christensenellaceae bacterium | reverse complement strand
CTGGCTCCGCTTGTAGAATCCGCTGGGCAAAAAGTTCCCCAGACCCCCCGGCAAGCGGGCCCTTGCCTTACTATTTTTTTTTTTCGGCTACCCACGTGCGCCGGGGTCTGGGGCTTAAAGCCCCAGCGGGTTTTAGGGCGGAGCCCTAATGCCTTACAAGTCTTACAGATCCGCGAGCAGCCTGTTCAGTTTCGTATTTGCTATGTTGAGGGCGTTTTTGGGGGTTATCTGGTTTGTGACGGCGTGATAGACGGCTTCGCCCAGTATATCCTCAAAGAGCGCCTCACTCATGTAATTGCCGTCCTTCTTCTTTGGTATCATGCGGAGCCGCCCGAACTTTTTCGCTTCGGACGTCTTCCTGAGCCAGGGGTAGATGTTGGATATCTCCATATTCTCGAACACGGTGCGCCTCGGAACGAAGCCGCCCAGTATGGTGCTTATAATGGAAAGCTCGCGGCTGCACGCCCAGCGCATGAATTCAAATGCTTCCCGCTTATTTTCGCTGTAAGCGTTCATGGCAAGCACCCAGCCGCCGTCCACGTTGACCTTGCCCGGCACGAGCTCGTAGCCTATCTTGCCGATTATCTGGGACTTGTCCCTTTCCGTTACCGCGCTGATGTTGTCCGCGAAGGTCATCATCATTGCCGCCTTGCCGTCCTTGAACTCACCCGCCTGCTCCGGCCACCAGTTGTCCACGGACTCCGGCGAGGCGTACTTGAAGCTCTCTTTGTAATTTTCCAGCGCCAGCACCGCCTGCTCGCTGTTTAGCGTAAAGCCGTCCTCGCCGTAAACGTCTCCGCCGAACGCCCACAGCCGGGGCAGAAACTCGCAGGTGCCGCCGGACGATACGCGGCTGCCCAGTGTAGTTCCGAATTCCGTGGGCGAAAAGGCATTGTAGCTGCGTGTGAAGAACTTCGCGACCTCGTTGTATTCCTGCCATGTCCTGGGCGGCTTAAGATCCCTTTTGTACTGCTCGTAAAACATGCGCTTAACGGTCAGGTCAGAAAAGTGATCCTTGCGGTAAAACAAAAGCTGTGTGCAAAACGTGAAGGGCATTCCGTAGATCATTCCGTCGCGCACACAGTACTCTTCCATTATTTCCGCCGGAACGTCCCGCTCGTAGCCGGGGTCGCTCTTCATATACCCTGCCAGCGGCTCCAGCACGCCCTTTTGCGCCAGCTCGCTTATCCAGGGTATGTCTATGTCAAAAACGTCGAAATTGTTCTTGTACCACTCATCCTTGACGGCCTGGTACATTTTATTGTACCGCCTGGCCTCTATCTCCACCCGGTAACCGGTTTCGTACTCGAATTTGGCCACCAGCGCTTTTACCGCGTCCTTCGCCTTGTCTTCCGTTAAAAGCAGGCGCAGCGTCTTTTTCGGCCTGGGCGGCGCCGGCTTGTGTCCTTCCGTCAGCCCGTCCGCTATATTCACACACTCTGTGCCCAGTACTTTACAGGCTTCGCCGCCCTTCTTTTTTTTCATCATGCCTAGCAGCATTTCAAAAGCCTGTTCCGCCAGCTTGGAATAGGGCAAGTGCACCTTTACCACGCCTTCCGTCCTCGTATCCGCCCAGGACGATGGCGTGAACGCGGCCACAAGCGGCTTCTTTTTTATTGGGATGTTCAGGAGCTCTATCGCCTTTAGCACCGCGTCCATAAACTGTGAGGAGCTTACCAGAATCGCCCCCGGAATATCCGGGCGCGCGAGCATGGCCACAGCCTCTTTGAGCGCGCTCTCCCTGTCGTAATTGCTGGTTGCGCAGATAGTTTCATCCACATGCAAGCCCCGTTCGGCCAGCGCCTTTTCGTAGCCCATAAACATTTCATGTTCGAAGGAATATTCCTTGGGTCCGGTTATAAGGCCAACGCACTTTATTCCCGATTCAACCAGCTGGCCGGTGACGTTTGCGGCGGCCTGCCGCGAGTCTATCCCCACAAAGCCCCCGCCCTGTTTGGCTGCCCTCTCTAAAAACACTATAACCAGCCCACTTGCGCGCAGGCGCTCGAAAAGCGGGGTGTTCTGCGGTTGGCAGGTCACCAGCAGCACGCCGTCCTTGTTGTACATCAGCGCTTCGTTCAGGAGTTTTGTCTCGAGTTCCGCGTCCTCATTGGTGAGGCGCAGGTTTGCCACATAAGCTTTTTCCGTGGCCATCATTGAGAAATTCGTGTATATCTGGGACAGTGACGACGCCACGATGTTTGGCAGTATCACGTCGAATTGCATTGTTTTGCTGAGCTTTAAATTGCGGGCCATGGCGTTCGGTTCGTATCTAAGCTCGCGCATGGCTTTTTCCACCCGCCGGACCTTATCAAGGCTCACGCCCCTGGCCCCGTTTATTATATTTGAAACCGTGCCGTGCGAAACTCCCGCGAGCTTCGCGACGTCCTTCATTGTCGCCATTTAAGAACCATTAGCCTTTCCGGCTCACAAAATCCAATTAAAGAACCATGGCCGCTATGTGTGAGCCGGATAAGGCGTATAAATGGTTCTTTGCGTATGTGCGTATCCGCCGCAGACGGATATACCGCACACGCTAATTTAATTTGATAGCTTGAAATCCTTTCAAGCTATTCCTCTAGAAAGAGTTCTCCGCGTTTTTCCCTCGCGGCCGCTTCTTCCAATATTTCTTTGGAGCTGCGCGTTCCGATGCGGACAGTGCCCGTCGCGATTATGGCCAACGCTTCATCCAGCGTCTTCACGCCGCCCGCGGCTTTTACCTTCATCCCTTCAGAGTGCGCCACCATTAGTTTCAAATCGGGGATGGCCGCGCCGCCGGGAGCGTAGCCCGTGGACGTCTTTATGAAGTCCGCGCCCGCCGCTTTACATATCCCGCAGCTCTTTACTATCTGCTCGTCGCTTAAATAGTAGTTTTCGAATATAACTTTGAGCTCCGCGCCTCCCTGGTGCACCGCCCGCGCAACCGCCGCTATCTCCTTCTCAACGTACGAATAATCGCCCGACAGCAGCCGCGCGTAGTTCATCACCATGTCGACCTCCACAGCTCCCTTGGCGACGGAGTCGGCGGCCTCGTAAACTTTTGACTCAATGGTGGCCGTGCCGTGCGGAAAGGAAGCCACCGTCGTCACGAGCACATCCGTGTCTTCTAATATCATCGCGGCCATCTCGACCCCGGCGGGGTATATGCATACCGACACGCACGAATACTCCCGCGCGAGGGCGCAGCCTTCCACCAGCTCTTTGACCTTAAGGTCGGGGCGCAGGAGGGAGTGGTCTATTGTTACCGCTATGTCGCTGACCGATATTTTTCTCATCAAGTTCTCCTTAATTGCTCACGCAAACCTTAGGACCGGCCATCCCGCCAGCCCTTTCTAACAGGCACACGTATGTTTTACTGAAATCAAACGACTGATTTTACTATGTCGATGGCGGCCTTCATGCCTATGCCAAAGCGCCTGGCACCAGCTTCATAGAAGGCCTTTAAAGAGTCAAGATCCCTGACGCCGCCCGCCACTTTGATTTTTATCCGATCGCCCACCGTCTTTTTCATCAGCTCAACATGCCTGACTTCGGTAGGTTTTATTGAGTAGCCCGTACCCGTCTTTACGTACTCCGCTCCCGATTGCGCGACTATTTCGCTCGCCGCAACTATCTCGCCGTCCGTAAGGTACGTTACTTCGAGAATGACTTTTACCGGGTAGCCGTCCGCCGTGTCTATGACGCCCGCGATATCGTCTTTAACATAATCCATCCGGCCCGACTTTAATTTCCCTATGCTGATGACCATGTCGAATTCGGTGCACCCCATAGCCATCATTTCTTTAACCTGGAAGCGCTTATCCTGCGAAAGATCGGCCCCGGTGGGAAAACCTATGGGCGCGCCCAGTATCACCTTTGAGCCGGGCGGCATCCTCGATTTCAAAAAGCCGATGTGGTGCGGCAGGGCGAAAGCCGCTATAAAGCCGTACTTATCCGCCGCGGCCGCAAGTTCTTTTATTTCATCCTCCGTCGACTGAGCCGGCAGCACGCTTATGTCTATCATGCCGCAGAGGTCCGCTCTCGTAAATTCCATGCTTACATATCTATCCTTTCATAGCTGTAATAAGGCGAGGCCCTCCCCACCTTAACTACGAAACATTATACTCACAAGTTGGCCGCGCTGTCCAGCGTAAACGACATTATCTTGACCTGGTCGGCTTCCTCGTGGCTCAGTATGCCCCTGAGCTCCCCGTGATGCATGACCATGATGCGGTCGCACATGGACAGTACCTCCGGCATTTCGGACGATAAGAGCACCACCGCCACGCCCATTTTGGAGAGATCGTCTATTAGTTTGTATATTTCAGCCTTGGCGCCAACGTCTATGCCGTGCGTGGGCTCGTCCATAAAGAGTATTTTGGGGCCGTTCATCAGCCAGCGCGCCACTATGGTCTTCTGCTGGTTTCCGCCCGAGAGGTTGTTAACCTGCTGCGACAGCGACGGAGTTTTTATGGCCAGCTTTTTCACGTATTCTTCGGAAATTTCGCGCCGTTTCTTTTTGTCTATCAGGCCCAGCGCGCTCCTGAGATGTTTTAAAAACACTATGGTCATGTTGTCGCCCACGGACATTTTCAAAAACAATCCCTGTATCTTGCGCCCTTCGGGTATGAGCGCCATGCCCAGGTTTATAGCGTCGCGCGTGTTTTTGATGTTCACCTGTCCGCCGTTTATAAATATACTGCCCTCGCGCATCTTCTGCGCGCCGAACACTGTTTGCAAAAGCTCTGTCCTGCCCGCGCCCACAAGGCCCGTCAGGCCAAGGACTTCGCCTTCGTATAGAGAAAAGGACACGCCGTTCACCCGTCCCGGCATATCGCTTATATTTTTTACTTCCAAAACGGGAGTTTTGCCTTCGTAGTCGCTCTCTTTCATGTACTCCCTGTGCATGCTCTGTTCAAAATCCCTGCCCACCATAAGGTTTATCATGGTTTGCTCGTCCATTTCGCTCTTGGGGCGGGTTGCTATGTGCTGGCCGTCCCTGAGCACTGTTATTTTGTCCGCAATGCGCATTATCTCTTCCAGCTTGTGCGATATGTACAGTATGGACACGCCTTTTTTCCTGAGGTTATCTACTATTTTTAACAGAAAGTCTATTTCTTTTGTGGTCAATGACGAAGTCGGTTCGTCCATTATAAGCATACGCGCGTTCAGCGAGATGGCTTTGGCAATTTCTAAAAGCTGCATCTCGGAAACCGAGAGCGTCTTTACGAGGGCTTTGGGGTCTATGTATGAAACGCCCAGACTGTTGAGGTAATCGGAGCAATCCTTACGCATCTTCTTCCTGTCGATGAGCCCCGCCCGGTTTTTGGGCATGCGGCCTTCGTACACGTTTTCAGCGGCGCTCATGTGCGGCGAGAGGGACAGTTCCTGGTGGATCATCGCTATGCCCGTTTCCTGCGCTTCCCTGGGCTGGGCAAAGTGGACTTTATTGCCCTCAAAGATAACGCCGCCCTCGTCCGCCGGGTACACGCCGGAAAGGATGTTCATCAGGGTGGATTTGCCCGCGCCGTTTTCACCGACGACAGCGTGCACCTCGCCCTTCGCGACCTCAAAGCTCACGCCGTTAAGCGCGACAACGCCCGGAAAACGTTTTGTTACACCCTCAATTTTGCATATTATCTCATTGCCCATTGCAATTCCTCCGTAAAGTCGCCTCCGTTAGCCCCGGAGGGCGCCTCCGGCAAGATTGCCGGAGGCTATACACCATTAAGTCTTACTTAAAAAAGTTCGGGGAAAAGTTCCTGTACGTCTTCGGGAACAGCCATCGTGCCTTCGTAGAAAGTCTGGGACGGAGGCTCAACGCCCGCTACGAGGCAGTTGAAAGCATCCACTACAGGCTGGTAGCCCTGGTTGAAGGGATCCTGGTCGAGGCAGGCTTTGATTGTGCCGGATGCTACGTAGGGAGCGGACTCCGCGAGAACGTCGTGGCACACGAGCATTACCTGGTCAACCATGCCCTCGTCCTCTATCGCCTTGGCCGCGCCACTGGGGCCGCCCGCTGTTACATAGAGGCCCTTAAGGTTGGGGTTGGCTGTTATATAGTTTGTCGCGGCCGTGTAAGCTTCCTCAGCCTTGTCGTTGTTTTCGATCTCGCCTACGAGCACGAGCTTGTCGTTCGCGTCGAGGATGCTCCTCGCGCCCTGCCTTCTTTCTTCATGGCCGAGAACGGAGAAGTCGCCGGTTATGATGGCGTACTCGCCTTCGCCGCCCATGAGCTCTTCAAGAGCCGCGCCGCACTGCTCGCCGCCCTTTGTGCCGCTCTGGCCGTACCATGCCTGGCGCTTAGACTCGTTGCCGGGCTCGGTGTTGAACGCGTACATGAGTATGCCGGCGTCAACGCCCTTGTCAACAACGGGCTGCAGCGCTTCGGAAATGCCGAAGAAGCAGATTGCGTCGTAGCCTGTGGCTATGCAGTTGTCGATAACGCTCGTCCACTTCTGGGGATCGAAGTCCTCAACGGACAGGCAGTCGACCGTGCAGTTCCTGTCGGCCAAAACTTCCTTGGCGTAGTTCTGTCCTACGAGTACGGCAGCGCCGAAGGGGTTGTTCTGAACCATTATGGTAGCTATTTTGAGGGGCTCTTCCGCGACCTGGTCAACAGGCAGCGAGAGGGGTGTTTTTCCCGGCGGGGGCGTAAGCTGGTCGGCAGGCGTAAAATCGCCTTCGCCCGCAAACGCGGTCACCGTGAACGAAAGGCACAGTACAATTGCAGCAACGATCATTAGAGTTTTTTTCAGCATAATTCTTCCTCCCTGAAAATTGTTTATTTTTTTAACCGGCAATGCGGTTAAGCTTGATTGCGTTTTATCTGGCGGCGCGCTTTTTCCTCACGCTGTCCAGGGCGACCGCGCCGATTATGACAAAGCCCAATATTATTGTCTGCCAGTAGCCGGACACTGCCAGCTGCACGAACATGTTCTTTAATACGCCCATGAGCGCCGCTCCCAGCAGTACGCCTAAGATGTTGCCCTCGCCGCCCGTCATGCTTATGCCGCCGATTACGGAAGCGGCGATTACGTCCAACTCATAGCCTTTACCGTACGACGGATCCGCGCTGTTCATCTGGCCTATAAGTATCAGTCCCACTAATCCCGACAGCGTGCTCGTGATCGCGTACACCAATATTATTATCCTATCCACAAGTATGCCGGACAGTTTGGCCGCCCGCGGGCTGTTGCCCACAGCGTACACATTCCTGCCCGTCAGGGTGTTGTTCGCAAATATAAAGCCAAGGATGAGCACCGCCACCATGACAAGCACTGAGACGGGCACCTCGCCTATGTACGCCCCGCCGAAGACGGATATCCACGTGGGGTCGTATTTTATAGGCGAACCGTTGGATATTAAAAGCGCCAGGCCGCTGACCACGCTCATCATTCCAAGCGTCGCTATGAAGGGCGGTATGCCGACCTTCGCCACCAGCGTGCCGTTGGCTATGCCCACGCCCAGGCCCACGCCCAGCACCAGAAGGAGCACGACTATGGGCGGCGCGCCGAACTCCCGCGCGCACCATGTGGCAAAGCAGCTGGTAAAGGCTATGGTATATCCCACGGAAAGGTCTATTCCTCCCGTTATGATTATGAGGCCCATTCCCACCGCCAGTATTGCTATGGGCGTGAACTGCCTCAGTATGTTGAAAAAGTTCTTTGATGTGGGAAAAGTATCCGGCCGGGCAATTATCATTATGACGACCAGGACTATGAGCGCGATCGCCACAGTGAAAACCGGTTTGCCCAGAAGCTGGGAAATTTTACTGCTGTTTTTCTCCAGAGCGCCGTCCGCTTTTTGCTTGTTCATTATATTTTCTCCTCAAAAACAGAATGTTTGTAAAAGCTTTATTGCTTCACAGCTCACCATACGGAGTAAGCGCCGTCAACCAGTATGGCCGCGCCGTTCGTGAACGTCGAGGCGTCGCTCGCGAGGTAAAGGACCAGGCCCTTAAGTTCGTCCGGTTCCCCCGGGCGTTTCATCGGCGACATGCGCATCCACGTATCCACCCATTCACCGCCCCGCGCGAATATGTCTTTGGTCATTTCAGTTTTCATGTAACCCGGGCAAATAGCGTTAACCCTTATATTGTAAGGCGCCCACTCCGACGCGAGGCTTTTCGTGAGGTGTATAACGCCCGCTTTGGACGCGTTGTACGAAGCCTGTTGCTGCGGGGTGTTGACGATAACCCCGGACATGGACGCCATGTTCACTATGTTGCCGCGCTTTTGCTTGATCATGTACCTGCCCGCGGACTGCGAGCAATAGAAAACGCCGTTAAGGTTTACGTTTATTACGGCCTGCCAGTCCTCCGGCGTCACGTCTTCGGCCGCCACGTGCTTTGTTATGCCCGCGTTGTTTACGAGGACGTCTATAGCGCCAAAGGCCTCGACCGTCTTGTCGGCCATGGCCTGCGCGTCTTCGGGCTTTGTCACGTCACACTTTACGACCAGTGTTTTTACGCCGTAATTGTCCGTGAGCTTCTTGGCCGTCTTCTCGCCGAGTTCCGTGTTGATCTCGCCTATGACGATATTGGAACCCGCCTCAGCGAGAGCTTCCGCCATGGCTTCCCCCAGCCCCTGGGCCGCGCCCGTAACAATACTGGTCTTTCCCTTCATAGAAAACATATCGTATACTGCCATTTTTCTTACCCCTATATTCAGATTTTTATGTTTTACCAGAAAATAAATTTGAACGTTACAAATGATGTATTACAGCGTCATTCTATCATATACATATCATGAAATCAATATCTTTTTTCAGAAATCCGGTAAAATTTTGGTACGTTCAAAAAAGCCGTTGACTTTTCACTTTCCGGGCGATACAATCAGCCGTGTAACATACTAATTTTTACAGGGGTAAATCAAAATGAATAGTGAGAGAGTCGCGATAGTCACCGGCGGGACGCGCGGTATGGGCATGGATATAAGCCTGGCGCTCGCCAAAGCCGGGAACACTGTTTTCGCCGTCTACCGTTCCAACGAAAAGAGCGCGAAGGAAGCCGGGCGCCTATTAAAAGAAATATCGCCCGCCTCCGGAATAATCCAGGGAGACGTCAGCGTGAAGGCGGATGTGGAAAGGATAGCCGGGCACGTCGGGAATGCGTGCGGCCGCGCCGATATACTCATAAACAACGCGGGCATATTCGATTTTGCGTTCTTGGATGAGATGAGCGAAGGTTTTTTGGACAATATGATGGATGTGAACTTTAAAAGCCAGGTTTTAATGACCGGGGCCGTCCTCCCCTACATGAAAAAGGGAAAGTATGGGCGCGTCATAAACGCCTCGTCCATATCTGGCAGCATCGCTGACGTAGGGCTTATAGCGTACGCGTGCAGCAAGGCGGCGGTTAATATGTTCACCAAGGTAGCCGCCGCCGAACTCGCCCCCTGGAACATAACCGTGAACGCTTACTCTCCCGGCATAACGCACACCGACATGACGGACGCAATGATACGCGAGCGCGGCGATGAGCAGGCTAAGCAAATCGCCCTGAACCGCTTCGGACGCGGAGACGAGGCCGCCGCTCTCGTCTCTTTCCTGGCATCCGAGCAGGCCAGCTACGTGACGGGCGAAGTGATCGGCTGCGACGGCGGGTTCTTCAAAGTTCAGAATCCGTACCGCGCGCACGAACACGCGGCTGCGGAAGGCAAATAAAAAGCGCCTCCGGCGGCTTAAGAACCTTTTTGCTAACGCCAAAAAAAGTTCTTAAGAATCTCCAAAAACGCGTTATGTTTTTGATTGGCGAACGGAGTGAGCCGGGTCAAGGGCCGGCCGGCCCTTGTGGGGTTCTTAGGGGGCAAAGCCCCTAAGCCGCCGGAAGCGGCCGCCCTACACCCTCACGACATCGCCGTCGCCCGTGTTTTGCTGCGCGTCCTGGCTTTGCTCGGCGAGCGTTAGTTCACCGCTCATCTGCTGGCCGTTACGCTCAACAACAAGGCCCATCGAATCGCCGGGCGATGATGAGTTCAGCAGCGCGTCTATATCGTTCAGCCTTGCTATGCTGTTCCCGTCGAGGCTTACTATCTTGTCTCCCGATTTTAGCCCTATAGAATTCTCGTCATAGGCCACGTACACGCCCTCGGGCAGGCCGTACGCGGAAGAAGAAGCCTGGCCTGCCACCTCCACCACGTAAAGCCCCAGCTCCGTCCTGCCGCTGACGTAGCCGTTGGCCATTATTTCATTTATTATGTTTATGACCGTGTTGGAAGGTATGGCGAAAGCCAGGCCTTCCACTTCCGAACCCGAAAGCTTTGCGTTGACTACTCCAATGAGCCTGCCGTTCGAGTCGAAAAGCCCTCCGCCCGAGTTGCCCGGGTTTACCGCCGCCGACGTCTGTATGAGTGTCATGTTTTCCCCGCTTATGGTGATGTCCCGCGCGGTGGCGCTTACTATGCCGTCCGTGACCGTGCCTCCCAGCTGGCCGAGGGGATTGCCTATGGCCACCGCCAGCTCTCCAACCTGTATCTGGCCGGAATCGGCGAACTCAGCTGGCACAAGGCCGTTAGCGTCGATTTTTATCAGGGCGAGGTCGGACTTCGCGTCCGTGCCTATGAGCCGCGCTAGGTATTCGCTGCCGTCGCCCAGGGTAACTTTCAGGTTGTTGGCGCCGGACACTACGTGGTTGTTCGTTATTATGTAGCCGTCTTCGCTGAATATCACGCCGCTGCCGCCGCCTTCCGTCACAGCCTGGCCCACAAACCTGTTGGTAACAAGCGACTCGGTAGTGACCTCCACCACCGAAAGGCCCGCCTTCTCCGCGACAGCCGTGACTTCGTTGTCCGCTCCGCCGCTTGCAAGGTTCACCACTTCGGCCGGAGTGGAAGTCGACGCGGACGCCGCTTCGTCCGCATACGGGGGCAGCATGCTGTTTATTACCAGATACGCGCCTCCCCCGCCGGCGCCAAAGGCGATAAGGGCCATGAGCAAGACCACAAGAACAGGCGGCCTGTTCTTTCGCGTGTAATTGCGGTTTACGGTGTACTTGGGGCCCGCGCTTCCATTTATGTAAAGTCTGTTTTTATCATTAAACTCGTCCATGCTTTTCTCCGCTACTATAATTTTATAATAACACTATAGGGCTGCTGTGTGAATAGCGCCTGAACAATAAATGAACAATATATAAAATTGCGGTCTAATTGCATAAATATTGCTTTTCTGCCATCGATATACGGTAACAATAGAAAATTACCCCGGCTGTTGTTTATACATACCCGTTAGGTATTATATATTAACAGGCACATTGCTTTATATTACAATCAGGCAATTTGCGTGGAAAAATAAAACATTTCACGTGTTATGAAACTGGGCGGGGATTTGAAAGGGAGTGCGTTGAATTGCATAGACCCGAGTGCGATGATATAAAAAGAATTAAAGAACAAATTGGCGACGTGTCTGTATTTAGGCTTTTCTGTGTGGCTTTTATGCGTGAGTACACTTCATTGCCGGACATTGAAGCTCTGTTTACGCTTATAGGCGTTCGCGCGTGCGGCATGGATGACCTGCACGAGCTGTGCCTCGATAATGTGGACGATATTGTAAAAGAAACGACTGAATTCTCCAGTTGGTACGAGATGGCTACCACGGCATGCGATTACTACATCGCTAACAATATAAAATAGTGTAAGGCTTATACTAAACATTGATTGAAATAGTATCAAGTAATAGATCGCGGGATCACGCCTTGCGGTTTTATCTGCCTATGTTGCGCGGCATGCCGGCGGGGGCTTCCCCTCCGGCGTTGACTCATGCTTTTTGCTAAGATATAATATCAGTACTGGCAAGGCATATATTATTTTACATAAGCGAGGAAGCGGGATGAAGGGCGGATACAACACAGCGGCGGCGGATGTGGGCGGCACCGGCGGCAAAATATCTCTGGCGTGCTTCGACGGGGAGCGTCTTTCCCTTCGCGAAGAGTACCCGTTTAAAAACCGTGAAGTCCTGGCCTGCGGCGCGCTTTATTGGGACGCGCTGTCCCTTTACGCGGACATAAGGAGCGGGTTGGACTTTTTAAAGACAAAGGCGGACATCATGAGCCTTGGCATAGACACCTGGGGCGTTGATTTCGGTTTGCTCGATAAAAACCTGCGGCTCATGGGGAACATCTACCACATGCGCGACTACCGCACCAAGGGTATGCCCGAGGAAGTGTTCAAAACCGTGCCCGAACGCGAGCTCTTTTACGAAACAGCTTCGGACAGTTCAAGGTTCTACGGGCTCTTCCAGCTTTACGAAACCCTTAAAAACAGCCGTTATATGCTGGACAACGCCAAACACCTCATGTTTACCCCCGACCTTTTGAATTTTTTCTTTACCTGCGAGGTAGGCAAAAGCGACATAACCATGGCCGGAACTTCCCAGCTGTTGAACGGCTCAATGACGGCGTGGAACTTCGATTTGTTCGAGCGGCTCGGGCTGCCCGCCCACTTTTTCAACACATTGGGCTATCCCGGTGAGATGACGGGCAAAACGCCCGACGGCATAGACGTCATGCGCATAGCAGGTCACGACAGCGCTTCGGCGGCGGCGGTACTCCGCGACGGAGTGTTCTACGTTTCGGGCGGAACCTTTCTCGTGACCGGATTCAAAAGCGGCGCGACCGTCTTAAACGATGCGATGATAGCGCACGGTTTTAAAAATACGACCGGACCCGACCACAAATACCTCGTATATAAAAACGTCACCGGCTTCTGGACTCTTAAAGAGTGCATGAGCGAGTTCGCCAGCCTGGGCACTCCCTACTCGTATGACGATATGGTGGATATGGCGAAGCGCGAGCAGCCTTTCAGGAGCTTAATAAACATAGACCTTTTTTCCGAAAAAAAGCCTAGCATGCTGGGCGCGATACGCGAGTACTGCAAGGACACAGGGCAGAGCGTTCCCGATACTCCGGGGAAAATAGCCCGCTGCCTTTACGAGAGCTACGCCATGCAGGTCAAGGACTGCTACCTTGCTTCCATAGAAATATCCGGCAAGCGCCACAAAGCTGTCTACGTCATAAACGGCGCGTACAGGAACAAGTTCCTCTGCCAGCTCATTGCGGACGCGACCGGCCTGCCCGTTTACGCTGGAATGCCGCGGGCGACGCTCATGGGCAACGCTGGGATACAGCTTATAAGCGCGGGCGAGATCGGCGGCTTTGAGCAGCTTTGCGACGTCGCCGAAAATTCCACGCCCTTTGAGGAGTACCTGCCACACGATACAAATATTTGGGATGAAGAGTACACGCGGGCAAAGCCCTTCGTGATCTCATAGATGATACATAGGCCGTCCACCGGCCAAACAATACAAGGAGAGAGACAAGTATGATTTATATGGACAACGCCGCGACAACGGCTGTGAATCCGAAAGTGACCGAAGCCATGCTGCCATACTTCAGCGAGTACTACGGCAATCCATCCAGCCTGTACAGCCTGGCGGCAACGAGCAAGAAGGCCGAAACGGCGGCGCGCGAGCTTATCGCGAAAAGCATAGGCGCGCAGCCGGAAGAGATATACTTTACCGCGGGCGGCACGGAGGCGGACAACTGGGCGCTCGTTGCCAGCGCCGAAGCGTACGAAGGCAAAGGCCGACATATAATCACCTCCGCAGTCGAGCATCACGCTGTGATCCACACATGCCAGTACCTTGAAAAAAGGGGCTTTGAGGTGAGCTACATAGGCGTGGACGAGAACGGAGTAATAAAGCTTGATGAGCTTGCGGCGGCCATAAGGGACGATACCATCCTCATAAGCGTGATGTACGCCAACAACGAGATCGGCTCATTGCAGCCGGTCTGCGAAATAGGGGCGCTCGCCCGGGAGAAGGGCATCCCCTTCCACACGGACGCCGTGCAGGCCTACTGCCACGTGCCCATAAACGTCGGCGAATGCAAGATAGACATGATGAGCGCCAGCGCGCACAAGCTTTACGGCCCCAAGGGCGTGGGCTTCCTGTACATAAGAAAGGGCATAAAAATACGTTCATTCATACACGGCGGCGCGCAGGAGCGCAAGCGCCGGGCGGGTACGGAAAACGTGCCGGGCATCGTGGGCTTCGGCAAGGCGGTGGAAATCGCGATGGCCGAAATGGACGCGAACATGGCCAAGCAGATGGAGATTCGGGACTACCTGATAGGCCGCGTGCTTAATGAGTTCGACAACGTGCGCCTCAACGGTTCAATGGAGCAGCGCCTCCCCGGCAACGCTAACTTCAGCTTTAGCTTCGTGGAGGGCGAGTCCCTGCTTATGATGCTGGATACAAAGGGCATTTGCGCGTCCAGCGGCTCCGCGTGCACCTCCGGGTCGCTTGACCCTTCCCACGTGCTGCTGGCCTGCGGCATCCCGCACGAAATAGCGCACGGGTCACTCCGGCTGACGCTTTCCGACTCCAACACAAAAGAAGAAGTCGACGCCGTTGTTGCGGCCCTTAAGGAGATAGTGCAGTATCTGCGAAATATGTCTCCACTATATGAAGATTACCTAAAGAAGAATCAGGGTAATAATAAAGCAAAATATATTTAACTACTATAATTAGGAGAAAAATAATGTACAGCGAAAAAGTAATGGATCATTTCCAGAACCCGCGCAACGTGGGAGAAATAGAGAACGCCAGCGGCGTCGGGACTGTGGGCAATGCCAAGTGCGGCGACATAATGCGCATTTATCTCGACATCGGCGAGGACGGAATAATACGCGACGTCAAGTTCAAGACTTTCGGCTGCGGCGCGGCCGTGGCAACGAGCAGCATGGCCACGGAACTCGTAAAGGGCAAGACAATACAGGAAGCCCTCGAGATAACGAACAAGGCCGTGATGGAAGCGCTGGACGGGCTGCCCGCGCAAAAAGTGCACTGTTCGCTTTTGGCCGAAGAAGCAATACACGCCGCGCTCTGGGACTACGCCGAAAAGCACCACATAAAAATAGAAGGGCTTGAAAAACCCAAGTCGGATATCGGCGAGCACGAGGCGGAAGAGGAGTATTAACCGGGCTGTCATAGACAGCCTTTATGGGTATTCCTTTGGGGTCAATGAGCCTCCGGCGGATTAGATTGTTTCGCCTGCGGCGACTTAGGGGCTCCGCCCCTAAGAACCCCAGTGTCTACGCAAAAACGCAGGAGATTTCTATACTTTCTCTTGTATATGTTCCACGATTTTAGCCGCTGTGGGCGGGCAGCCTGTCAGGCTTTTAGAAAGGCCGGACGTACAGTTTCCAACGCCTACGGCGTCTTTTTGTACGCCTTTATAGGCTTGGCCAATGCATATTTTACTGTCTAAACTTCTGAGCCTGCCCTGTCTGTCCATCCGTGCGAGCGCGTGTATCAAATTCGCGTAGCAGGCCGAGCACGCGTCCTTCTCGTCCACGTATTTGGCGAGCTTGGCGGCCTTGTTGGACGACATTGGCTTCGCTTTGGACGTATCCTTTGCCAGCACGGTTTCGGCCATATTGCCGAGGTCCGCGCTGCCCACGCCGTACTGTCCGGCAAGGCCTATGTAGCCGATGTCCGAAACATCGTAGCCCATGCTCATGGCGATGTAAGCGTCGCACAGCACTGGGTCTAACGCGGCGAAGACGCGGTTCATTATTACGGGGTTGCCGCCTTCCTCAAAATCAAGGTCGCCGCACATCCCGTCCACGAGCACGAAATCCGCCTTAACGAGCGTGTTTAAAAGGGCGATAGGTTTGTGCAGGCCCATCGTGTGGAACCTGCGCTTTTCCGCGTCGGATATTATACCCTTCATGTTTTTTAGCGCGCCCGTAACCTTCGTCTGGCAGTGGCCTTTTAATACCGGTACGTTTATAAGGTAATCGACCGCGAGGACGGACGAGCAGAGCTCCATGCTGACGCCCCCCGCCGTCTTTCTAACATAGCTGTCCTTCTGCGTGTCTATGAGCTTCACGCCATACTTTTTAGAGAGCTCCTCGTAGCCGCAGGCGCGGAAAGCCCGCTTGGTGCTGTCCCCCACCCAGGAACCCTCGAGTATAACTATGTCGTGAGCACCCTTGTCCTTCAGGTATTCTATCAGCGCTCCCACGATTACGGGCGAGGTCGTCGCACCCTCCGAGCAGGGCCGCGCCACAACGAGGTTGGGCTTTATACCTATTTTCGCGTTTGGTGGTATAGCCGGCTGCGCGCGCTCCAGCACTTCGCGCGTCATTTTTGCCGGATCCTGGCCGTATGTGATTATTATTTCGTTTGCGTTCATGCCGTTATTCCTCCAGCGGCACGTCCACCGCTACCGGCTCCGGCTCGCCGACCACCGGGTCTTCTGGTATGGGTATGTCCGGCGGCTGGTCTTGTTGTTGTTCCGGCTCACCGGCCGGCGGCTGGCCTTCGGGTTCGGGGGGCTGGTCTTCCACAATTATATCCCCTTCGTCCGGAGCGGCTCCTCCACCGCCTTCCACAGTTTGTTCGATCACGCCTTCCATATCGGCGAGCATCTCCACTTCCTCCGCTTCCATTTTAGCTGGAGCGCTGAGTATGCCGTTTATGTAGTCTATTACTTTTATACCGTAGTCAGTGCCCGTGGCCCACTTGCCCGCCAGCATCTCCACGGTGGGCGCGGTGCTACGCAGAGATTCGTTCCACCTCGGGTCAACAGGCTTGCCGTCGTTCCTCACATACGCCACCAACGCACTGTTCGCGTAGCATTTCAAATGCTGCACCTGGCCTATCACGCCGTACCTTATGCCCGTGGAGTTGTTGCCGTACTCCGCAGCGAAATCAAAACCCGGGAAGCCGGGGCCCGTAGCCCCCAGTCCTGCGAAGTTGAACTGCTCCTTCTGCACAAGGTTTCCGAAGTTGAGGAATTTTGTCTCCAGGCACATCTGTGCCCACGCGACCTCGGGGCGTATGCCTTCGGACAAGCATATGTCGTAGTATAGCTGCGCGAACGCCTGCAAGCTCGTGTTTCGCGGCGCTTCCTCGTAGTACGAAGGATAGACGTAGCCGCTCGACTTGAAGAAGTTCACCATCTGCTCGACGGTCGCCTGCGGCCCGCCCGCTATCGGCGTTATGCCGTACGGCTTGTTTACCGTTATTGATCCCGAACCTATTACGCCCTTGTTGCCCTTGTTGTCCGTTCCGTACACGTATATCTCGAACAGGCCCGTCGCGCCGCCAAAGGACGAAAGCTTGAATTCGCCTTCGTAATTGTTGCTTCCTTTGGCCTTTCCCGCAAAAGTCTTCACTTTGCCCGAAGCCG
>JAVBSU010000086.1:0-3276 GCA_031556555.1 Christensenellaceae bacterium | reverse complement strand
GAAGTGGTAGCGCTTCATAAGCGCCGCGAGAAAGCCGCTCGCTATTGTGCCTATGCTGCCGAAGTTCCAGCCGGACGCCTTTATCGCGCCGTCCGCTAGTGACTTTGATTTGTCGGGCACCACGAGGTCGGGGTCTATCTTCATCAGTACGCCCAGCCCTGTGCATTCGGGGCACGCGCCGTAAGGGCTGTTGAATGAAAACATCCTGGGCGTTAATTCCTCTATGCTTATACCGCATTCCGTGCAGGCGAAGTTTTCGCTCATCAGGTAATCTTCGTTTGTGTCCATGTCGTTTATGATGACCAGCCCATCCGCCATCTTGAGCGCGGTCTCCATGGAGTCGGCCAGCCGTTTGGCGCTGTCCGGCTTTAAAATAACCCTGTCCACCACCGCGGCGATGGAGTGTTTTTTCTGCTTGTCAAGGCTTATCTCTTCGTCCAGCTCCCGGATCTCGCCGTCCACGCGCGCCCGCGCGAAACCGCTCTTCGCAAGGTTTTCCAGTACCTTTTTGTGCTCGCCCTTCTTGGCGCGTATGACGGGGGCGAGTATCATCACCTTAGCGCCCGCGCCCTTTTCCATGGCGATGTCCACCATCTGGTCGACCGTCTGCTTCGTTATTTTCTTTCCGCACTCCGTGCAGTACACTTCGCCCGCCCGCGCGTACAGCAGGCGCAGGTAGTCGTGTATCTCCGTTACAGTTCCAACAGTTGAGCGCGGGTTGCGGGCCGTCGTCTTCTGGTCTATGGATATGGCGGGCGACAGGCCTTCTATAAGGTCCACGTCCGGTTTTTCCATTTGCCCCAAAAACTGCCGGGCGTAAGCCGATAGCGACTCGACGTAGCGCCGCTGCCCCTCCGCGTATATCGTGTCGAAGGCGAGCGAAGACTTGCCGCTGCCCGAAAGTCCGGTTATCACTATAAATTTATCCCTCGGGAGCGTAAGGTCTATGTTTTTGAGGTTGTGTTCCCTCGCCCCCTTAATATGAAGGTTCTCTATCAACGTTTTATCTCCAATTCCTGTATCATATCTCTTAGCTTAGCCGCCACCTCGAATTCGAGCTCGGCCGCCGCCTGTTTCATCTGCTGTGTCAGTAAGTCTATCCTCATCTTCCGCTCGTCTTCGGGCAGGCTGCCCGCCTCCGCTTCAACCTTCTGCGAGATGGCGAACCCGTCCGAAATTTCCTTGGATATGCTGGTTGGCGTGATGCCGTGCTCGCCGTTGTACGCTTTTTGCAGCGCGCGCCTCCTGTCCGTCTCCCGCATGGCCGCCTCGATGGAGCGCGTCATCTTGTCAGCGTAGAGTATTACCCTGCCTTCGGCGTTCCTCGCCGCGCGGCCTATCGTTTGTATGAGGGAAGTCTCGTTGCGGAGGAAACCCTCCTTGTCCGCGTCCAGTATGGCGACGAGCTCCACCTCTGGTATGTCCAGTCCCTCCCGCAGAAGGTTTATGCCCACCAGCACGTCGAACTCGCCCAACCTTAATCCACGCACGATCTCTATGCGCTCAAGAGTGTCGATGTCGCTGTGCATGTACTTCACGCGCACGCCCATCTCCGTGTAGTACTCGGTCAGGCGTTCGGCAAGCTTCTTTGTGAGCGTGGTGACGAGCACCCGGCGCTTCCGCTCCGCTATGCCGCGTATCTCGTCCAGAAGGTCGTCCAATTGCCCTTCCGTCTTCCTTATCTCCACCGCCGGATCGAGAAGGCCGGTCGGCCGGACTATCTGCTCTATTATCCTGCCGCGCGAGAGCTCCCTCTCGTACTCGGCGGGCGTGGCCGAAACGTATATGGCCTGGTTGACGCGCGCGTTGAACTCGTCGAACTGCAGCGGCCGGTTGTCGAAGGCGGCGGGCAGGCGGAAACCGTAGTTCACCAGCATCTCCTTGCGCGAACGGTCGCCCTTGTACATTGCCCGTACCTGGGGCAGCGTCACGTGCGATTCGTCAACGAAAAGTAGGTAGTCGTTCGGGAAGAAGTCCATCAACGTGTACGGCGCTTCCCCCGGCTTCCTGCCGTCAAAGTAGCGCGAGTAGTTCTCTATGCCCGAGCAGTACCCGAGCTCTTTGAGCATTTCCATATCGTAGAGCGTGCGCTGTGTTAAACGCTCGGCCTCCAGTAGCTTGCCCTCGCTTTTGAACTTGTCTATCTGTATCAGCAGGTCCTTTTGTATTTCTATCGTCTTCTCGCGCACCAGCGCCGGGTCCATCGCATAGTGCGTGGCCGGGAAGATGAGCGTGTACTTTATTTTGTTCAGCTTCTTGCCGGTCAGCGCGTCCACTTCATGAAGCTCCTCTATCTCGTCGCCAAAGTACTGTACCCTCACCGCTTTTTCGAATTCGTTGGCGGGCAGTATCTCCACCATATCGCCCTTAACGCGGAAACTCCCCCTCGTTATCTCCATGTCGTTGCGGGTGAAGTTTATGGAGACGAGCCGGTCTATCATCTCCTCGCGCGGCATGTCCGCCCCTTCGCGGAGCGCCACCGACATATTGGCGTACGTCTCAGGCGCGCCTATGCCGTATATGCAGGACACGCTGGCCACTACAATGCAGTCCCGCCTCTCAAGGAGGGACGACGTTGCCGAGTGGCGCATTTTGTCTATTTCGTCGTTTACCGTAGCGTCCTTCTCTATGTAGAGGTCTTTGCCGGGCCCGTACGCTTCGGGCTGGTAGTAGTCGTAGTAGCTCACGAAGAACTCTACGGCGTTGTTCGGGAAAAACTCCTTGAACTCGCTGCAAAGCTGCGCCGCGAGCGTTTTGTTGTGCGCCAGCACCAGCGCCGGCCGCCCCGTCCGCGCTATGACGTTGGCCATCGTGAACGTCTTTCCGCTGCCCGTGACGCCCAGCAGCACCTGCGCGCGCTTGCCTTCCTCTACGCCTTCCACAAGCTTGTCTATCGCCTCGGGCTGCCCGCCCGCGGGGCTGTATCTTGAATGCAATTCAAAGTTATTGCTCATGCTTCTCTTCCTTCTTGTTTATGCATATCATAAAATTATATCACCAAATATTTTATACTTCCAGCATTATACTAAACCGGCGGGACATTTTTCATACTAATTTAATATATTGCGAAAATTAATGTGTTATATTATATTTGACCATATCCAACCGCGGCTTGAATAAACGCAAAATAATATTAAGTCTAATGGTAATAAGTCAAGAGGTAATTAACAAATGAAAGAAAGAAAGAAAAGCACCGCCATAAAGGCATCAGGCATGTAAAAATGGCAACACAAACCAAACCCTGCCATTGCAAATTTCAAAAGCAGGATAAAGGTT
>JAVBSU010000124.1:0-6983 GCA_031556555.1 Christensenellaceae bacterium | reverse complement strand
GTCATTATGGAGCGCGCCGCCGCATCGCTCCCATCCCTTGAGAGCATTTCCGCCAGCCTGGGCACATTGCCCGTGAAAGGGTCAAGCGAAAGCGGCTGGCCGATCACGCCCGTGGACGCCACTATAAAATCCGAGGGCACGAGGCCGGTGGCTTCAGCCGCTATGCCGCAGCAGCGCCGCGCCACATGAAGCCCGTCCGCGTTGCAGGTGTTGGCGTTGCCGCTGTTGCAAAGAACGCCGCGCGCGCGGCCGTTCGCTATGTTCTCCCGCGTAACGGTTATGGGGGCGCCCACGACCTTGTTCTTCGTGTACACCGACGCCGCCGAACATTCGGTTTCGCTCACGATCATCATGAGGTCTTCCCTGCCGTCCTTCTTTATGCCCGAAGCTATGCCCGCCGCGCTGAATCCAACCGGCGCGCACACGCCGCCTTCTATGTGTGTTATCATGTTTATATCCCCTGTATGAGCGCCGCCTTTATGAAGTCGTCTATCTCGCCATCCATAACGGCGTTTATGTTGCCTTTTTCAACGTTTGTACGGTGGTCTTTGGCCATTGTGTACGGGCAGAACACGTAAGAGCGTATCTGGCTGCCCCATTCTATCCTCTTCTGGTCGCCCTTGATTTTAGCCATCTCCGCCAAATGCTCTTCCTCGCGTTTTTCCGCCAGCTTGGACTTTAACATGCGCATGGCCGTCTCCCGGTTCTGGAGCTGGGAGCGTTCGTTCTGGCACTGCACGACAATGCCCGTTGGGAAGTGCGTTATGCGTCTTGCGGAGGAAGTTTTGTTTACGTGCTGGCCGCCCGCGCCCGAAGACCGGTAAGTATCCACCCTTATGTCGTCGGGGTTGACTTCAATGTCGTTGTCCGCGTCGTCTATCTCGGGCATAACGTCCAGCGAGGCGAAGGAAGTGTGCCTTCGCGCGTTGGAGTCGAAAGGCGATATGCGCACCAGCCGGTGCACGCCCTTCTCATTGCGGAGGTAGCCGTAGGCGTTCTCGCCTGAGATGAGCATGGTGACGCTCTTTAAGCCCGCTTCGTCGCCGTCGAGGTAATCGAGCACCTTGACATCGTAGCCGTGCCGCTCGGCCCAGCGCGTGTACATGCGCATTAGCATCTGCGCCCAGTCCTGCGCTTCCGTGCCGCCCGCGCCCGCGTGCAGAGATATTATGGCGTTGTTCGAGTCGTACTTTTGCGAGAGGAGGGTTTCGAGGTGGAACTCCTTGGCGCTTTCCTCAGCCGAGGCAAGCTCGCCGTTGAGCTCGGCTAAAAGCTCTTCGTCCTGTTCTTCCTCAACCATTTCGGCGAGCACGTCAAGGTCGCCGATCGCGGATAAAAGCTTTTCCGCCGAGGTGATTTTCGCCTTTATGGGCTTTGCTGCCTTTGTGACTTTATTGGCGTTCTCAATGTCCGACCAGAAGTCGGGCGCTTCCATCTGCGCGTTGAGCCCGGCCAGCTCCTCCTTAAGCTCAGGCAACCCCAGCGAGGCGACGGCTTCGTCCACTGTGGACTTTAATTCGCCTATCCGCTGTTTCTGGTCGTCTATTATTATCATATGTGGTTATTCCTTCTTTACTCTAGATTCAAAGATTATTATACATTCAGGCAATATATTTGTCCATAATTATACTCAGTTCTTCCTCCCCAGCTTGTCGGCGACGCTTATCGCCCCCGCGACGTCCTCCGCGCTGACGCTGAACGGCATGTTTCCCATCGTGTCGCCCTCTTTGCAGCTCGCTTCGGCGATGGCCGTTATGTTGTCCGGCGAAGGGTAAATGCCCAGCATTCCAAGCGCCGTGGGCAGGCCCACGCTGTGGCAAAAGTCCATAACTTCCTCGATCTCGCTCATGGGCGCGTTTTCCAGCACCAGGTGCACGAGCGTGCCGAAAGCGACTTTCTCGCCGTGCAGCATGCGGTGGGCGTCCGGTATGGCAGTGAGGCCGTTGTGTACGGCGTGCGCGGCGGCCAGGCCCCCGCTTTCAAAGCCCACGCCGCTCAAATACGTGTTGGTTTCGATTATATTCTCAAGCGCTCTTGAGGCGTAGCCGCCTTCCGCCGCCTTCCTGGCTTTGAGCCCATCGGCGAACAGCGTGTCGCGGCAGGTTTTCGCCAGAGCCATAGCCGCCAGGGAACACGCTCCGCCCGCGTTGGTCTCCGCTCCGGACGCCATGCAGCTACGAGCCTCGTAGTATGTGGCCAGCGCGTCTCCCATACCCGCGACCAGCAGCCGGACGGGCGCTTCGGCCACGGCTTTGGTGTCCACAACGACCATATCGGGGTTCTTGCCAAGGGGAAGGTAGGCGTCAAACTCGCCGCTATCAGTGTAGAGCACGGCGGTGGAGCTGCACGGGGCGTCGCTGGAAGCCGCTGTAGGAACCATGACAACGGGCATTTTTGCGTAGTAACCCGCGGCTTTGGCCGTGTCCATAGCCTTGCCCCCGCCTATGCCGAAAATAACGCAGCCGCCCAGCTCGCCCGCGGCCGCGGCCGCGCGCTGCGCCTCCGCCTTTGTGCACTCGCCCGCAAAGCCGAACATGCGCAGCCCGCCGCTGAAACTTTTCTCTATGCGCGCTCCGTATTTTTCCCGCGCCACGCCGCCGATAACGGCCAGCGCGTTTTTTTGCCCGAGGGCTTCGGGAAGAGAGTGCAGACGGTCTATCTCGCCCGGCCCCTGTATGTACTTTGCCGGAGAATTTGTGGCGATTTTCATATTTATACCTCCAAGTTCGGTTTATTATCTATATATACTATATTAACAGATAATTTAACATTATGCATCACCCTGACAATTGATGTTTTTTATGCGGCGTGCTATACTTTAATGAAAAATATTACAAAGGTGTGGGATGTTAGATGATAAGGGCATTTACGGCTGTAACGGCTGAAATGGACGATTGCGGGCAGGCTGTGGATGAGATACTGTCCGGGCTTTTACTGGAGGGCCGCCTCCTGAAAAATTCCGTGGGCGTGATCGCCTGCCACCGGGAATTTGTTAAGGAAGGCATTGCTCAAAGGCTGGCCGGCGCGCTCGCCATGGAAACGGCGGGCATAACGACTTCCGGCCTCATGGTAAACGGCGGCCTGGAACACATGGCTCTGGGCGTCACGGTATTGACGAGCGACAGCGTGGCGTTCCGCGCACTCGCTTCGGACAGCGTCCGCGAAGGCGGCATGAAAGGCCTGGAGCAAAGCCTGGGGGATCTTTACGCGCGCTCGACCATCGGCGCCGATACGCGCCCCTCGCTGGCCATAATGTTCGCGCCACCGATAGGCGAGTTGTGCGGCGACGACTTCATAGAAGCCATAGACGGGATATCGGGCGGCGTCCCGCTCTTTGGCGCGATACCGCTGGACTTCGGGGAATGGAGCAAGGAGCCGCGCGTCATATGCAACGGCAGGGCAAGCGCGGACAGCGTCGCGGTAATAAGCGTCTTTGGAGACATCAAACCCTGCTTTTCCGTGACGTCCATATCGGAAAGCGCCGTGCTAAAGCGCAAGGGCGTCATAACGGGCGCGGAACGCGACGTTATAAAGTATGTGAACGGCAAGAGCGCCCTCGGCTATATGCTGGAGGCGGGGATATTTAAAGAGCAGGATATCAGCGGGGGCAGGATCGCGGGTTCCGAGACCGTGCTCGTGATGGTTTACCCAATGGGCGGGACTGAGCCGCTGGTCCGCAATATAGTGGGCGTGACGGAGGAAGGCTTTTTGCGCTGCTCTGGAAGGGTAGTGGAAGACGCTACCATCGGCATAGGCGTTATCGGGTACAAGGACGTTATCCACACATCGGGAGGGGCCATGGCGGAGATGGCGGCGCGAGGCAAAAACTGCCTGCTGGCGTTCTCGTGCTCCGGCCGCAGCCTTGCGTTGGATCTCGACACAGGCGCGGAAGCCAAAGCCGTATCAAACGCGGTAAACGGAGCACTGCCGTATATGTTCGCTTATTCGGGCGGGGGGATATGCCCGCAGCCGGACGGAGCGGGCGGGTTTAAAAACGCTTACAACAACAGCTCGCTGGTTGCAATGACATTATAGGACACAGGAGGATTCTTTATGATCAGGACGCTTACGGCAATGACATACGAAGTGGACGACGCCGATATGGCCGTAGCCGATATCCTTGAGGGGCTCAATATTGAAAGCAGCCTCTTAGCCAACTCCGTGGGCATACTGACCTGCCACATGGAGTTCATAAGGGAAGATGTGGCGCGGCGGGTGTCGGAAGCGCTGCCCTTCGACGTGATTGGAATGAACACTTTAGGGACGGCGGCCGGCGGGGATTACGGCCAGGTCGCGCTGGGAGTCATGGTTCTTACGAGCGGCGACCTGATATTCCGGACAGGCCTTTCAGCCCCCCTGAACCCGGAAAACATGCAAGCGGAGATAAGGGAACTTTACCGTAACGTGAGCTGCGGGGAGCGGCCTTCGCTGATATTCGCCCTTGGACCCATGGTGAACGATATAGTGGGCGACGACTACATAACATACATGGACGAGGCCTCGGGCGGCGTTATGATGTTCGGGTCCATGGCCATGGACTTCGGCGAATGGATACGTTCGCCCCTGACCATATACGGAGGCCAGGCGTACAGCGACAGGCTGTGCGTCCTGTTCATTTACGGCCAGGTGGATCCGGAGTTTTTAGTCATGTCCATACCGGACGATAAAATTTTAAGGCAGGACGCCGTTATAACAGAGGCCAGCGGCAACCTGCTAAAAAAAGTGAACGGGCTGCCCGCGGCGGATTATATGATGAGCATAGGCCTTGTCTCGGAGGAAGGCGTGGAGGCGGGCCAAGTAATGGGCGTGGGGACCGTTCCTTTCGCCATGTATCTTGAAAAGGACGCGCCGCCAGTGGTGCGCAACGTGTTCGGCCTGACGGAGGATAAGGACATAATCTGCGGCGGCAGTATGATAGAGGGCGCGATCCTGGGCGTGGGCTCGGTGGAGTACGGCGACGTGATAAAAACCGCGCGCCAGGCTGCCGGCGAAATGCTTGAAACGGGCAAAAAGGACGGAATGATAATATTTTCCTGTGCCGGGCGCAACGTGGCGCTCGACCTCAATGTGGACGATGAAGCGAACGCCGTGAGCGGGGTCATAGGCAAAGAAGCGCCTTTCCTCTTCGCTTATTCGGGCGGGGAGATATGCCCGCTACCGGACGAGAATGGTAGGCTTAAAAACCGATATCACAACAATTCGATAGTGCTTTTGGCGTTTTAGTGTGGCTTATACTAATTCCAACCTAAAATGCCGTACTTTTGAGGTCTTTTTTCCGCACTTCGGCGTTGCCGCCACTTGACGTAGCTGCCTGCTACGCCTGCGTGCCCGCGCCTTGAATCACGAAAAAAATCCTCACAAACCTTATCGGAATTTCAAATTGGAATTAGTATTTGGAAAGGAGAATGGACTTGTCGGAAGAAGTAAACGCACCCGCGAAAAGCGTTGCCGGGCTTATGGAAGAGCTGGCGGAACTTAAAAAAGAGAATAAAAAACTTAAACGGCAGCTCACCACACAGGGCGAGATAATGGAACGTTCACGGGCGGCGCACAGCGCGAAAATGAATCTCTCATCCGTGATCTTGGAGGAACGTTCGCGGCAGGAAAAGTATTTAAACCTGCTCCTTGAAAACAGTCCGGACATGATGCTCATGTTCACGGGCGACGGCCGCGTTGCCTACGCCACAAACTCCTTTTTGAAGGCGGCCAATATCGAGAACGTCGGCCTTATAGAGGGACGGAGGCTGCGGGACGTGTTTGTGGGCGAGCAGTTCAACGAATACGTGGCGCGCATAATAGAACGCTTCGCCGAGGCCATGGTAAAGCAAAGCTCCGTCGTATGGGAAGAAAAGTTGGATATCAGCGGCGGGGACAGTCCGAGGACATACACATTGAACCTCACGCCCATGGTGGATGAGGACGGCAAGGTGGACGGCGCGATAGCCATCCTCCACGACAACACGGACATAATAAAGGCAAGGGAACAGGCGGAGACGGCCAGCGACTCAAAGAGCGCCTTTCTGGCCAGCATGAGCCACGAGATAAGGACTCCCATGAACGCTATAGTGGGCATGTGCGAGTTGATTTTAAGGGAGGACCTGCCGCCAGCCACGTACGTGCACGCGATGGGCGTGAAGCAGGCCAGCGCAAACCTCCTGTCCATAATAAACGACATACTCGATTTTTCCAAAATAGAATCGGGCAAGCTGGAGATTCTCCCCACTGATTACATACTGACATCGCTCATAAACGACGTGATAAACGTCATACGCATACGCATAATGGAAAAGCCTATCAGGCTTTTGACTTTCATAGATTCAAACCTTCCAAGCTGCCTTGTGGGCGACGAGGTGAGGATGAGGCAGATACTCATGAACATCATGAGCAATGCCGCAAAATATACTGAAGAAGGCTTTATATCGCTCTCTGTGGAAGGAGTCAGGGAGGGCGGCGAGGTAAAGATGACCTTTACCGTCGCTGACAGCGGCATAGGTATAAAGGACGAAGACAAAGGCAAGCTTTTCGGCAATTTCGTGCAGCTGCACACGAGGGACACCAAGGGAGTGGAGGGAACGGGCCTGGGGTTGGCTATAACAAAGCAGCTCGCCCTGGCCATGGGCGGAAGCATAAGCTTCGACAGCGCTTACGGCGAGGGCAGCACGTTCACGGTTACCGTTCCGCAGCAGGTGGGGGGAGAGGACAAGATCGCCGTGGTAAAGCAGCCTTACGGAGTGCGCGTGCTGCTATACGAAATGCGTGAGCTGGTGGGCAAGTCTGTTACGCGGTCTTTCGAGAACCTCGGGATACCAGTAAAGTGGGTAAGCATGCAGTCGGAGTTCTACGAAGAGCTCTTGGAGGCGGAGGAGGACTACAGCCATATATTCGTTTCCTACATACTCCTTGACAGCGCCATGAAGGTCACGGAAAAGCTAAACATACATTCAAAAATAGTGGCTATGATAGATTACGACACGCAGGTCGTC
>JAVBSU010000091.1:0-8468 GCA_031556555.1 Christensenellaceae bacterium | reverse complement strand
ACCACGTCACCGAGCGGTTTTGCGTGGAGTGCCAGGATTACGTGCTTGTGTCCGGGGCGGGGCCGGTGGGCATAATGGCGGCCTTCGTGGCCAAAGCGGTTGGCGCGCGCAGGGTCGCAATAACAGGAGTGAGCGCGTGCGAGTATTTAAGGTTCCCCGTGGCGCTTGAGCTGGGCGCGGACAGGGCAATAAACGTGGAAAAGCAGGACGCGGCAAAGGTTGTGCTGGACGAGACGGCAGGCCGGGGCGCTGACCTTGCGATAGAGACGAGCGGCGCTCCAAGGGCGATATCTTCCTCCATAAAGATGTTAAGGAAGCGCGGCAGGCTGTGCGCCATAGGCATACCCGGGGACGGCGAGATAAGCGTGCCGTGGAAAGAGGCCGTGCAAAAGTCCATCGACGCGGCTTTCTGCATGAGTTCGTTTTACACGGCATGGGACAAAGCCCTTCTACTGATGCAAAATACCGGCAAAGACCTGGGCCGTTTGATAACGCACAGGGAGAGCCTTGATAACTGGGAGGCCGTTTTCGGCGATCTGGTTGCGGAACGCGGAATAAAGGCGCTTTTCCTCCCCAATGAATAAAATAGTGGCCGTATTCTAATAAATACGCTATCGATTTAGAAGCAGACTTGTGATATAATGCTTGACTAAGACAATTACAGATTGAGCCGAAAGGGGGGAATTGGCTTATATGGCTGCCATATCAACTTTTAAAGGCGGCGTACATCCGCTCAGCAATATGCATGAAGGCAAAAACCTGAGCGACAACCGTGCGATAGAGGATCTGGACGCGCCGCGCATCGTTTCAGTGCCGTTGTATCAAAACGTGGGCGCTCCCGCTAAAGCGGTAGTGCAAAAAGGAGACAGGGTCCTCATGGGCCAGGTCATAGGGGAACCGCAGGGCTTCGTTAGCACTCAGGTGCATGCCAGCGTTTCAGGCAAGGTCGAGGATGTTGTGGCCATACCCGGCATCAACGGCAAACCCGTTACAGCAGTTATAATAGAGAACGACTTTCTGGATGAAAAGTGCTATATGCCACCCGCCGACTACACAAAAATGGAGCCCGGCGATATTATTGCCCGCATCAGGGACGCGGGCATAGTGGGCATGGGGGGCGCTACCTTCCCGTTGCACGTAAAGCTTTCGCCGCCGCCCGAAAAGAAAATAGACACTCTGATAGTTAACGGCGCCGAGTGCGAGCCGTTTTTGACCGCCGACCAGAGGATGATGGTCGAGCACGCGGATAAAATAGCAACGGGCGCGGCCATAATAAAAAAGGCGCTGGGTGTAGACAGGGCGGTTGTTGGGATAGAAGACAACAAGCCAGACGCCATAGAATCCATGAAAAAGGTTTCGGGGCAGAGCGGGCTTAAGGTATCGGTGGTGAAGACAAAGTACCCGCAGGGTTCCGAAAAACAACTGATAGAGGCGCTGACAGGGCGGCAGGTGCCGTCGGGCGGACTGCCCATGGACGTGGGCGTTGTGGTGGTGAACGCCAGCAGCTGCGCTGCCGTGGCGGACGCTTTCATTGAGGGAGAGCCGCTCATACGCCGCGTGGTTACGGTGACGGGCGCGGTGGCCGACCCGAAGAATATGCTCGTGCGCATAGGGACGGACACGCAGGCTCTCATAGACGCGGCCGGAGGTTACATTGGCGAGCCCTTAAAGCTCATATCCGGCGGGCCTATGATGGGACTTCCGCTGCCTACGCCCGAATGCGTAGTAACAAAGGGCTATTCGGGCGTGCTGGTGCTCGACGCGCGTTATACGAAGAAGGAAAAAGAGTCCAACTGCATACGCTGCGGCCGTTGTGTTTCGGCCTGCCCCATGTTCCTTTACCCTTCCAACATATCGGAAGCGGCGGCGGGCGAGGATTTTGAGCGCTCGGAGGAGATAAACGCCATGGACTGCATGAGCTGCGGCAGTTGCAGCTACGTGTGCCCGGCCAAAAAGCCGCTCGCTCAAAACATAAAGTTCGCCAAGGAAATGATAACGGTAAACCGGCTTAAGGAAAAGCAGAAGGCGCAGATGGCTGAGAATTGCTGAATTAATGACGCCTCCGGCGGCCAAAGGAACTTTTGCTAGCGCTCAAAAGTTCCTCTGGGCTCTTCAAAACCCGCTTTGTTAATAAAGTTAAGGCAAGCGATAGCTTGCCGCGGGGGCTGAAAGGGTTATTGCTATTAAAGGCTAAATAAAATCAGTTTTGCGAGCGCCCGTATACGCGCGGCAAAACAACATCTACGGGGGATCGTCGGGAAGGGGGCGGAGCCCCTGTCCCGGAGCGGCGTAAGCCGCGTGGTATTAAAGGCTAACAACAGGGGAGAAATGTATAGATATGCAACAAATGATTTTGTCCGGTTCGCCGCACATAAAATCAAACGCAACGACAACGCGCATAATGCTGGACGTTATAATCGCCCTGCTGCCGGCGTGTTTTTGCGCTGTATGGTTTTTTGGGGCGGGCGTGCTGTTGACCATTGCGCTCAGCATAATAAGCGCGGTACTGTGCGAAGCGGCAATGCAGCGGGCCATGAAGCGCGACGTTGCGATAAAGGACCTTTCGGCCGTGCTGACAGGACTGCTGCTGGCTTTAAACCTGCCGCCGGGCGTGCCGTGGTATTTGCCGGTGTGCGGCTCGGCTTTCGCGATAATAATTGTAAAGCAGCTCTTTGGCGGGCTGGGGCACAACTTTGTGAACCCCGCGCTGGCCGGACGCTGCTTTTTGTTGATATCCTGGCCCGTGGCTATGACAACGTTCCTGACGCCAATAGGCGGAGTGGACGCTGTTGTTTCGCCAACTCCGCTCGCCGCGCTGGGGCCGGAAGCAATAACTCCTCCGCCGGTTCTGGACATGTTCTGGGGCAACATCCCGGGCAGCATGGGCGAGACAAGCGTGCTCGCGCTCCTAATCGGCGGCATATACCTCATAGCGCGCAAAGTGATATCAATAAGGATACCGGTTGCCTACATAGGAACGGTGGCGCTGTTCGCGCTCATCTCGGGCGGGGCCGGATCCGTGCCCTTCCACCTGTTCGCGGGCGGGCTCATGCTGGGCGCTTTCTTCATGGCGACGGACTACGTGACAACTCCCATGAACAAAAACGCGCAGATTGTCTTCGGAGTGGGATGCGGAGTCATAACGATGGTTATAAGGCTGTGGGGAGGCTACCCGGAGGGCGTGTCCTTCTCGATACTCTTCATGAACCTCTTTGCCCCGCTCCTTGACAGGGTGTTTAAAACAAAAATATACGGGGAGGTGCGAAAGGTTGAAAGCTAAGAAGGATAAGAAAGACAACGTTATATTTTTGCTGACGACAAGGCTGGCTGTCATAACCGTTTGCGCCGGCCTCATACTCGGCCTCGTGTACAGCGTGACCGAAGAACCCATAGCGCGGCAGGAAGAATTAAAAGCGACTACCGCGCGGCAGGAAGTGCTGCCCGAGGCCACTGAGTTCATACCGATGGAAGTCGAAGGAAGCGGCGTAGAGGGGTACGACATAATAACCGATGTTTTCGAGGGCGTGGCGGACGGCCAGACGGTCGGCTACACAATGTCGATCGCCACAAAAGGCTTCTCGCCCAATCTCATAATGACGGTGGGCATGGATGCGGACGGCGTAATAACCGGAGTAAACATAGGCGGCCACGAGGAGACCCCCGGCCTGGGGGCGAACGCGGTTAAGCCCGAATTCCTGGGCCAGTACGTGGGCGCCGGCGGTTCGCTGGCCGTCGTCAAAACGCCCGGCGGGCAAACGGGCGAGATAGTGGCGCTGACCGGAGCGACTATAACCTCAAAGGCGGTTACCGACGCCGTCAACACAGCGCGGGATTACTACAGCCAATACCTGGCGGAAGGGGCGTGAGCGGTATGGAAAAAAAATCGATAAAAGGCGTATTCGTAAACGGAATAGTAAACGAAAACCCTATTTTCCGTCTGGTGCTGGGAACCTGCCCCACCATAGCGGTGTCCACGTCGCTCGTTAACGCGGTGGGCATGGGCGCGGCGGTCATTTTCGTATTGATTTGCTCAAACGTGCTGATATCCATGCTGAGGAATTTCATACCCGATAAAGTCAGGATACCCTGCTACATAGTTGTCATAGCCATGTTCGTCACGGTGGTGCAGATGGTGCTGAAAGCCTATTTGCCCGCGCTGGACGAAGCGCTGGGCATATTCATACCGCTCATAGTGGTCAACTGCATCATACTCGCCCGCGCCGAGACTTTCGCGGGAAAGAACGGCGTACTGGCTTCCGCGGTAGACGGCATAGGCATGGGCATTGGCTTTACACTGGCCCTCATGATGATCTCCTTCGTGAGGGAGCTCATCGGCAGCGGCTCGCTGTTCGGCGTGCGCGTGTTCGGCGAAGGCTACCCGGACGTGCTGATGTTCATACTCGCGCCCGGCGGTTTCCTGGTGTTCGGCCTGCTGCTGGCGCTTGTAAACAGGCTCCTGGCCAAGAAGGGAGGAGCGTAAGGCATGGTGGAATTCATAAAGATACTGGGCATACTGCTAAGCTCCATACTCGTAAACAACTACGTGCTCTCCCGCTTCCTCGGGATATGCCCGTTCCTTGGGGTGAGCAAGCGGGTGGAAACAGCCACTGGCATGGGAATGGCGGTTACGTTCGTCATGGCGCTCGCCTCGCTTATAACGTGGCTGGTGCAGTACTACATACTCGTACCGCTGGGCGTGGAGTACATGCAGACCATAGCCTTTATACTCGTAATAGCTGCGCTGGTGCAGCTTGTTGAGATGGTGATACAAAAATCCAGCCCGGCGCTCTACCAAAGCCTGGGCGTATACCTGCCGCTCATAACCACGAACTGCGCAGTGCTGGGCGTGGCCCTCATAAACATCCAGGAGCAGTACACGCTCATAGAAACGGTAGTGAACGGCGTGGGCGCGGCGCTCGGCTTTACGCTGGCCATAGTGCTGTTCGCGGGCATACGCGAAAAAATGCAGTACGCCCCCGTACCCAAACCCTTCGACGGTTTCCCCATAGCGCTGGTTTCCGCCTCGCTCATGAGCATAGCCTTTATGGGTTTTTCCGGTCTCAGCATACTGTGAGGGAGAGTAAATGTTAACAACCGTAATATTTTCAATAATAGTTCTGGGCGGGCTGGGCGCGGCTTTCGGCATTATGCTGGGCGCCGCAAGCAAAAAGTTTGCCGTGGAAAAGGACGAGAGGGTGGATGCCGTGAGGGAACTGCTCCCCGGCGCGAATTGCGGCGGCTGCGGGTCCCCGGGCTGCGACGGCCTCGCCTCGGCCATAGTGGAGAAGGGCGCGGAAATAACCTCGTGCGCGCCGCTGTCCAAGGAGAACGGGCAGCGTATAGCGGAGATAATGGGAGTGGCTTTGGGAGAGATGGAGCCCAAGGTGGCGCGGATAATGTGCCTTGGCAGCCAGGGCCACTGCAAGAATAAATTCGATTACGACGGCGCGAAGGATTGCCGGGCCGCCTTCGCCACGGCCAGTGGCTTTAAAGCATGCCGCTTCGCCTGCCTGGGCCTGGGAACCTGCGCGAAAGTGTGCAAGTTCGGAGCGATAGTCATGGGAGAAGACGGCATAGCCTTCATAGACGAAGACAAGTGCACCGGCTGCGGCAGGTGCGTGGAGCAGTGCCCGCAAAACTCTATCGCGGTTCTCGAACGCAATGTGGATGTCTACGCCGGGTGCACGAACACGGGCAAAGGAAAACAGGTGACGGAGAACTGCACGGCGGGCTGCATAGGCTGCGGGATCTGCGCGAAATCATGCCCGTTTGAAGCGATAACGATGGAAGACAACCTTCCGGTCATCGACCCGGAAAAGTGCCGGAGTTGCTGGGTGTGCGTGGAAAAATGCCCGCGCAAGTGCATGCTTACTACAAAACCGGACAAAAGAGCCGAAATAGACCCCCAAAAGTGCATAGGCTGCACGCTGTGCAAAAAGGCCTGCCCCTTCGGCATGATAGAGGGCGAAGTCAAGGAAAAGCATGTGGTGAAGGAAGGCTGCCGCGGCTGCGGGCTGTGCCTGGAAAAGTGCAAAAAAGACGCCATACGCCTGGTGCCAAAGGAAAAACCGGCTAAACACCGGAAAAAAGCCTCGTGATAGTTCTGGCGTCCGCTTCCCCGAGAAGGCGTGAATTGCTGTCGCTGATAACGAACGATTTTATCGTGGTTCAATCCGGTTTTGACGAGACTACCGGTATTGAAGACCCGAACGAACGCGTCCGCTCCCTGGCACGCGGAAAGGCGGCGGACGTTTTTTTGTCGCATCCAAAAGATCTCGTTATAGGCGCGGATACTGTGGTATATATAAGGGGCGAAACCCGTGAGAAGCCGCGGGACATGGCTGACGCGGAGCGCATGATACGCCTGCTTTCGGGCAACGTACACACTGTGCACACCGGAGTGTGCGTACTGGGCGGCGGCAACGAGAAGAACGGCGTGTGCGTGACAGAGGTGGAGTTTGATACGCTGAGTGAAGCCGAGATAAGCCAATATCTCAAAGATGGGAGCGTAATGGATAAAGCCGGCGCTTATGGAATACAGAGCGCTGCGGGAAAGTTTATAAAGAGGGTGGGCGGCTGTTTTTACAACGTCATGGGGTTGCCTGTCAATATGTTGTACAATATCCTTAAAGGGTGGGAGGATACGTACAATGGGTCATATACATGTGTTCCATTTTGTGACGGGTGAAACGATAGTTAGACAGGATGACGAGGACTACACGCTTTATAAAATACTGATGGGGCGTGTAGGGCTGTACCGTAATTACGGCACGGACTCGGAAATAGAACTGGGCAGGCTCAACCAAGGCCGGTGCTTTGGCGAAATGGCGCTCCTGGAACACCGGCCGCGCTTGGCCACGGTAGTGGCTCTTGAAGAAACGTCGGTCATGATGTTCACCGAGAAGCACTTAAGGCGGTTCATACGCTTTAATCCAGGCTTTGCCCTGGAACTTATGCGCAGTATGAGCAGCATGGTGAGATACATTGTGTGCGAGCTGGAAGAAGCCTGTGTGATGGTCGAAGAAATAAACAAAAGCCAGAAGACGGATAAAGACAAGCGCATAAAAGAGTTCATGGAAAAGCATATGCTAAACTATGAAAATATAAGGCGGTATTTTGTGTGGCGCGCTTGAATTAAAAAATTGCTTGACAAACCGCGAAAGTGTGTATAATAATATAGACATTGAAAACTTTATAGAGACAACCGTTGAGTGGGAAGAGTAGGCAGAGCAAATTTGTCCATGAGAGAGTGCGCGGATGGTGAGATCGCGGCGGCAAACCTGTGCTGAATGGGCCCATGAGGGCAGGGAGAAAGCGGCGTATGCCGTAAGTAATACCTGACGGGTACTTCACCTGTTACAAATGAAGAGTGTATCGCAGTAATAGCCGTACATGCCGAGTGGGTATACTTATACCAAATTGGGTGGCACCGCAGGAGTAGTTATTTAGAGCTCTTGTCCCAGTAGTAAACTGAGACAAGGGCTTTTTTATTTTATTAAAATGAGTAGGAGGAAAGAAAAATGAAGACATCGGCGAAGAACATACCGCACAGGCTCTACCTTACCGAGGATCAGTTGCCCAAGCAGTGGTATAATCTTCGGGCGGATATGAAAGACTTGCCCGATCCATTGATAAACCCGGGCACAATGAAACCTGTGTCCACGGAAGACCTTTATCCCGTGTTCTGCGAGGAGCTCGCCAGGCAGGAGCTCGACGAGAGCACGCGTTACGTCGATATCCCCGGCGAAGTGCGGGAAGTGTACAAAATGTACCGTCCTTCTCCGCTGATAAGGGCGTACAACCTTGAGAAGGCGCTTAATACTCCCGCAAGGATATACTACAACTTCGAGGGCAACAACACTTCGGGCAGCCACAAGCTCAACAGCGCGGTCGCCCAGGCGTACTACGCCAAGGAGCAGGGTTTGAAAGGGCTCACGACCGAAACGGGCGCGGGGCAGTGGGGCACGGCGCTGGCGGAGGCGTGCTCGTACTTCGGCCTTCCACTCATAGTGTATATGGTGAAGGTGAGCTACGAGCAGAAACCGTTCAGGAAAGCCGTGATGCAGGTGTTCGACGCGGAAGTTATCCCCAGCCCCAGCATAACGACTAATGTGGGCCAGAGCATACTAAAGGAGCACCCGGACACGGGCGGCAGCCTGGGCTGCGCCATATCGGAAGCGGTGGAAAAAGCCGTTTCAAGTGAAGGGTACAAGTACGTTTTGGGGTCAGTGTTAAACCAGGTGTTGCTGCACCAGTCGGTTGTCGGCCTTGAGTCCAAGCTGGCAATGGAGATGCTGGACGAGTACCCGGACGTCGTGATTGGCTGCGCGGGCGGAGGATCCAACCTCGGCGGGCTGGCCGCGCCGTTCATGCAGGATAAGCTCACCGGGAAGGCGGATCCGCGCATAGTGGCAGTAGAGCCGGCGAGCTGCCCAAGCCTTACGCGGGGACGGTACGCTTACGACTTC
>JAVBSU010000052.1:0-5366 GCA_031556555.1 Christensenellaceae bacterium | reverse complement strand
CTGGGGCTAAGTAGCCCCAGCGGGGTTCAGGGGCAGCGCCCCTGGCCGCCGCCGGAGGCAATAGCATCATCAATCCGGCAAACTAAGCGGATAATCTCCCAGCCGGTTAACTTCAAAGCCGTTCTTTTTGAATTCTTCGTAATCAAACGCTTCCAGCTCGTCTATAGCGAGCTTGTGGAATTCGTAGAAGTTTTTCCAGTCTTCGTAGCCGTCACCAAGGTTGTTATTGAGGAAGGCTTCGGCCATTTCTATGCCCATCTGCGGGGCCACGTAGAACGCGCCCATGGCAAGCACGTTACAGCCATTACCAGTGATGCAGCGCAGCGCCGCGGGAACGCTCTCGCACACGGCGGCGTGCACGTGCGGGCATTTGCTGGCGGCAATGTGTATGCCCATGCCCGTGCCGCAGAATATCAGCGCGCGCTCAAACTCATGCTCAGCGATCTTCGCGCCGACCTTGAGGCCTACCCGGTGGAACATCTCAGGATCGGGATCGCCTTCCTTTACGCCGATGTCCGTCACTGTCCATCCTTTTTTCTTGAGATGTTGAACCACGGCGTCCTTGAGCGGAACGCCCGCGAAATCAGCCGCTACGAGTATCTGCTTGTCTTTTACAGTTTTCATGTTAATACATCCTTTCTACTAATGCCTAAAAATAACGGGTATTTCTTTTGGGTCAATGAGCCTCCGGCGGATTATATTGTTTCGCCTGAGGCGGCTTAAGGGCCATTAACGCCCGCTTCGCCGCGGTTACCCCCCGAAGGGAGCGACTCAGGGGCTACGCCCCTAAGAACCCCGAAGGCACATCTCATTAAACGTACTGCTGCCTAATGCCCTACACAACATACCTTTCCCCGTCCGCGCCGTAGAGCATGATGCGGTCGAAGGGGAAGGTGCAATAGAAGTCGCCGTTTATGCTGCCACCCGTTTCGGGCTCGACCTTTATCCTGAATACGTTGTCGTCTATCTGCGCGGTCAGGAGGTACTGGCCGCCTACGGCTATCCACTTCTGCTTGAGTGTCGCTTTCACGGCGTTCGCGTCACCGTTTTTGGCCACGCGTATGTGCTCGGGGCGTATGCCCAGCGTTACGTTTCCGGAAAGCTTCTCGTCTCTGGGCGCCCTTAATGGCTGCGCCAGCAGGGGAGAGGTGATGGTTACGCCGTCCGCGTCTTCCTTAACGTGCGGCGTGAAGAAGTTCATGCCCGGGTTGCCGAGGAACCAGCCGCCAAACTGGTCGGCGGGGTGGTTGTAAAGCTCGCGCGGAGCTTCGTACTGCACGATCTTGCCGTCCTTCATGAGGGCGATGTAGTCCGCGAACGTCATAGCTTCGGTCTGGTCGTGCGTGACGTACACTATTGTCTGCGACAGCTTTTGCGTCAACTCCTTGAACGAGCGCTTGAACTGCGTCTTGGAATTCGCGTCGACGTTCGTAAGCGGTTCGTCGAAGAGGATTATATCCGGCCGCCTTGCCACTTCGCGTGCCACAGATATTTTCTGGCGAAGCACGCTCGTCAGCCCGGAGGCTTCTTTTTTGCGGATGTCCTCTATATCCAGAAGGGCGATTGCCTCGTCCACGCGCTCTTTTATCTCGCTCTCTGAAAGCTGCTTCTGCTTCACGAGGGGCAGGGCTATGTTTTTCTCCGCCGTGAGGCCTTTATATACAACGGGATACTGGAAGACCATACCTATATTGCGCTTGTTGGTGGGCAGAGCGGCCACTTCCATATCGCCGAAGAATATCGTGCCGGAAGTGAGCGTTTCAAGCCCGGCGATTAGGCGCAGCAGGGTAGTCTTACCGCAGCCGGATGGCCCTAAAAGGCAGGTAACCTTGCCGTCCGCAAAGGTGTAATTGAGGTTATCGACCGCGTTGAGCGTTCCGAATTGTTTTAACAGGTCTACTATTCTTATCTCAGCCAATTATCCCACCCCCTATAACCTTTGCTTGCTGCCGGCATCAAAGCAGATGATATCGCCGGCCTTAACGTACACTTTGATCTTGCTGCCTATGTCTATGGCGGCCTTTTCTTCGTGGTGCCAGGCCATCATTATAAGCGTCGTACTGCCTATATCGAAGTAGATTATCTCTTCGCCGCCGAGGTCCTCGCGGAGCGATACTGTGGCGTCCAGCGCAAGCTCTTCGCCGCCCTTGCTGTTAAGCGAGAAATGCTCCGGCCGCACGCCCACGATAACGTCGCCCGAATGATCCTTCAGGGCGGGCGCGTCCAGTGAGAACACGTCCGTTTTCAGGCTGCCCTTAGTGACAGAACCATTTATAATGTTCGAGTTAGGGAAGCCGAGTATCCTCATGCTCTCTTCACGCCCGGGCGTGTCGTAAAGCGTGAATGGATCGGCTTTTTCAACTATCATGCCGTGATCCAGCATGGCTACGTTCTTGGCGAGCTGGAGCGTTTCGAGGCTGTCCGACGTCGTGTATATGAACGTCGCGCCTATGACTTCCTGAAGCGACCGGAGATCGTCCACGAGCTGCTCCCGGAGCTTGAAGTCCAGGCCGACCAGCGGGTCGTCGAACACGTAGAGGTCGGATTTTTTTATTATGCCGCGGGCGATTGCGATCCTCTGCTTCTGGCCGCCGCTAGTCTGGTCGGGGCGCTTTAACAGCAGGTCCTCGATGTGCAGCATCTTGGACACGCGCTCCACCTCTTCGGCTATGAGCGCCTTGGGCGCTTTTTCCAGCTTGAGAGGGTAAGCTATATTGTCGTACACGGAAAGATGGCTCATGAGCGCGAATGACTGCGGTATGTAACCTATGTTGCGGTCGCCCGGGCGGATGCCGGAAGCGTCCTGTTCCCTTAAATATATCTCGCCGCCGTCCTGCGGCTCAAGCCCCATCAGAAGGCGCATGAGCACGGATTTGCCACAGCCCGGAAGGCCGAAAATCACGAGGAAGTCGTTGTTCTCCACCGTGAGGTCGAGCGAATCTATGACGGTTTTATCTTTGTACGCTTTTGAAACGTTTTTGAACTCAACTATCGCCAAACTCACTCACCCCCCTTTTTCAGCGCGCCGGTTTTCTTCTTGGGCGTGCCCATGATAATGAACAGCGTAAATACGGCTATCGTGCCGAAAATTATCACCAGCACGAAGTTTTTAACGAAGTCTTTATTCGTCCTGTCCACAAAGTAGGGGGCGAGGAATATGCCCCCGGCGAACACTGCCGCCACTATCATCAGCTTCCACCAGAAGGGCCAGATGGACTGCTTAAAGCTGAGCTCGGAGCTCATGTTGCCGAAGTCTATCTGCATAATTATGGTGAAGATCATCATAACCGCGCCCACTTCGAACAGCGTCTGCGAACCGGCCTGCCCCATGAACACAAAGCTTATGAGCAGCAACGCTATGAGTAGCGTCTGTACTTTCAGCGTAAAAGGAGTTGCTTTTTTCATTAGACTTCACCCCTAACCGTACCGAAGGTCATGCCGACCAGCAGGTATTTCTGGAAGAAGAACAGCATGATCAAAAGCGGCACCACGTTGAACACCGAAATGGCCGCGACGAACGGCCAGTCCATGCCGCTAGAGCTGAACGCTCCCGTTGCGAGCGTTACCGGCATTGTCTCAACGTTCGCCCCGCCGATTATGAAGCCGAACAAAAATTCGTTCCAGACGAATATTATGTTGAAGATGAAGGCGGCGACAAGGCCCGCCTTGACCTGCGGCAGTCTTACCTTGAACATGGTGTGCATCCTGCCCGCGCCGTTAACGAGCGCCGTCTCGTCGTACCTTTGTGAAACGCCGTCCAAAAAGCCCTTTATTATCCACACGGAGAAGGGTATCGAGAACATGGCGTAAAACAGTATCATGCCGGGGTACGTGCCCTTCCAGCCGAGCGAGGTGTACATGGAGAACACCGGTATAACCGACGCGGCTCCGGGCACCATGCGGATTGACAGCAGCATGAACATCAAAAACCCCGTGATTTTAGGATTAAAGCGCGAGAATGCGTAAGCCGCCAAAAAGGCCACGATTATCGCGATTACAACGGAGACCACGGAAATGACCACGCTGTTGGTGAACGCCGTTATGAACACCGGCCGAGTGAAGAGGTCGGCGAAGTTCTCCAGCGTGGGAGTAAACGTGAACGACGGCGGCCACGCTAGTATGTCCGCTTTTGTTTTGAAGGCGGACAGCAGTATCCACAGCACCGGGGCGAAAAATATCAGAGCGACTATCCAAAGGACTATGTAGTAGCCCGCTTTGTTCTTTTTCTGTATCATTTTACCCCTCCTCTCTCTGCTTATAATTCAATATAAACAGGTAAATGGAAGTAAATCCAATTGCGGCCATTAGCGTTAACAGGGCGAAGCAGGAGGCCCGCCCGAGGTTCATCTGCTGGAAGGCCGCCCGGTAAAGGCTTATACCCAGTAGCTCCGTTGCGTTGCCCGGGCCGCCGACCGTAAGGATGAACACGAGGTCCATAGTTTTAAAACAGTCTATGGTTCTAAGGAGTATGCCCAGCATCAGGATGAACTTTCCGTGCGGAAGTATGATGTGCCGCAGCTTCTGCCCGAAGCCCAGCCTGTCTATGCTGGACGCCTCGAGCTCCGCCTTGGGCACGGCTCCCAGCGCTGCAAGCGTCATTAGTATCATAAAGGGCGTCCACATCCATATGTCGACCGCAAGCACCGTTGGGAACGCGTAATGGATGTCTGATAAAAGCTCAATCGTTTTGCCCCCGTTAAAGAGGGAGACGAAGTAATTAATAACTCCGAAATTGGGATTGAGCATCAGCTTAAAATAGTTGCCCGCCGCGACGGGGGCGAGTATCATGGGCGCGAACAGGAGAGTAAGCGCCAGCCGCCTTCCGGGCATTTTAGTGCTGTTCCAGAAAAGGAACCCCAGTAATATTCCAAGCAAGGTCTCTATTCCAACACCCAGGATAACGAAAAGGAAGGTCTTGCTGAAGGCCGACCATATTTCCGAGGATGTTATAATGTCAATAAAATTGTCTATTCCAACAAATGCCGCGGGATTTGGCGATATGAGCGAGTAGTCGTAAAAGCTCAGGCCTATCATCCACAGCGTTGGCAATACATTCCACACCAGAAAAAAAAGCGTGACAGGCAGAAGTATGATAAGCAGAAAACGCCTGTCGTCCGCAAAAAAGTTTTGTATCGGAGATTTTTTCCGTATGCTGAGCTGCTCCCTGCTGGAATAGCTCATGCTAGTGTTATTCACTAATAAACACCGTCCTCCCCTAAATTGCCTCCGGCGGCCAGAGGAACCTTTTGCTTACGCCAAAATGGTTCCTCTGGACCCCCCCAAACCGCTTTTTGCTAAATGCGGGCTAACGGTGTGAGCCGGGGTCTGGGGCCACGCGGCCCCAGCGGGTCTTAGGGCGGAGCCCT
>JAVBSU010000169.1:0-13969 GCA_031556555.1 Christensenellaceae bacterium | reverse complement strand
AATTCGTGCTGGTAACGGACAAGATCCCCACAAACGAAAGCCAGCAGGAATGCTATTCCAAGACGCTCGACCTTTTGAAATCCTATCCGGAGATCGGCGGAATCATCGGTATGAGCTCGCCCACGCCTCCCGGAGCGGGCCAGGCGATCCAGGAACTGGGCCTCCAGGACGACGTTGTGTTGGTGGGAACAGGCATGCCTAACGATTCCAACGCATACCTCAAGGACGGCTCCATAGACGTAGCCGTTATCTGGGATGTGCAGGGCCTCGGATACCTCGCCGCTTACCTCGCATACTGCGCGGTAATTGGCGAAGAAGTTACAGATGGCATGGAAGTTCCGAACGTCGGCAACATCATGGTAGCCGAAGATGGCAAGAACGTCGTAATGGGACCCCCGCTCGACCTCACGGCCGATAACGTGGACAACTACGATTTCTAATCGAAACATCAAAAAAAGAAGCCTCCGGGCTTCTTTTTTTGTGCTCTATGCTTACGCCTGCAAAAGCAACTCGGGCGCAAACTTTTCTATTTCGCCCATAAGCACCTGTTCTATGAGGCTTTGCCCCTCTTCCGTTAGGTGTATACCGTCTGGGCACACGTACTCTTTATAGTTCGGCCTGCGCAAAAAAGCGCCTCTGATATTCACCACATGCGCGCCTGCCAGGCGGGCCGCCTTTTCCACTGTGTACGAATACATTTCATGCCACCAGTAAATATTCTCCACGCCGCCCAGCCATTTTAGAACCGAACGCCGCCTATCCGCATCGTTTTTAGTGAACCAGTTAAGGTAGCTGTTGGCGCAGAGCGGGTGAAGGTTGGTGAAAACGGGAATACCGCCCGCTTCCCTTACCGCGGCTATCATGGCGTGAAGGTTGTCCTCGTATTCAGTGACCGGGATGTTTGGCAGGTGCGCGTCCATGGGCCTGGCTATGACTTCCTCCCACTTGTAATCACAATCATTGTTGCCGTATTCAATAAACACTATGGCGGGGCCGTGCAAAGAAAGCTTGTCTGTTAAAAGGCTCCGGCCATAACCAGTCGTGGCCCCGAACTTTGAGTAATCGTGCACCTCCGGCCTTATCCTCGCTTTTACACGCTCCAAGAACCTGTCTTTATAGAACATATACCGGTTGCTTGCGCTGTCCATGACGACGCCCTTTGAAATCGAATCCCCAAAAACGAGTACGGAACTCATGCTTGCCAGGCTCATAATCATCTCCTCGTATACCTGTATATCCTATTATTGTAGTATAAGCTTGACACAGGCTTAAAACAACAATAAAATGTATAGTAACCCTATTTTATTGTAATCGATAACTCACATAGAAAACTGAGAAGAGGTAAAGTCATGAAAAAAGCAATGCTCACAGCCATGGTAGTGGTATTATGCATATCGCTGGCCGCTTGCGCGACCGTTCCAAAAGAAGACTATGACAACTTGCAGGCCATGTATGACGAGACGACTGCGAACAACGTCGCCCTTGCCGATGAAAATGAAGCGCTCAACGCGCAGCTTGGCGAGCTCGGCAACGTCAGCGCCGAACTGGATTCCGCTAACACCAAGCTCAGTGAACAGGATGCCGCCATAGCGGAAAAGGACCAGCAGATCGAAGACCTGAACAGCAAAGTCGACGAGTTGGACTCCCAGATAGTGAGCTACACGACACAGGAAAGTGGCGCTCCGGATTCCGCGACATATGAGTCCACAATAAACGACTACGAGGAAAAGCTGAGCGATTACGAGGCGAAGGTCACGGAACTTGAGACGGCAATCAAAGGATACGAGGCGTCCGCCACCGAAGATGACACTGTCGTGACCGAGCTTCGGGCGAAGGTCGACGATCTCGAAGCCAAAGTCGCCAGCCTGGAAAATACTATTAAGGAATACGAGACAAAGGGAACGGAAGAGCAAACCCCGAAAGTATCCGAACTTGAAGCGCTAGTCGCGGATCTGGAAGTCAAAATACAGGACCTTGAAGACAAAGTTATCGAGTATCAGGCCACGATAAGCGGTTACGAGGCCAAGGCGGTGGAAGACGAGTCCAGCATTAAAGAACTTGAGTCCAAGGTTACGGAAGGCGAAGCCGCCAAGCAGGAGCTTGAGGCGAAGACATCAGAAAGCGATACCGCCACGCGGGAGCTTGAGTCAAAGGTCGCGGAGTACGAGGCCGAGATAGAGGGCTACAAAGACGCCATCCAGGAATACAAAATAGACGCTTCGGACTACGAGTCGGAGCTCAGCGAATACGAAGAGAGCGAGCTCAGCCACATGGCCGATGTCAGCGCCTACGAAGAAAAAATAGCCGGTTACGAGAGCAGCGCGGCCGATTACGAAGCGGAGCTCGATTCCTACGACCAGGCCATTGCGGGATACAAAGACGAGATAAGCGGCTACGAAGCCAAAATAGCGGAATACGAAACCGAAGCCGGCGGTTACGAAGAAAAAATAAGCGGCTACGAGGCGCAGATAAGCGATTATGAGGCCCAGATAGAAGAGTGCGAGAAAAAGATTGCCGGGTACGAAACCGAAATCGGCACGCTCGAAGCCAACCTCTCAACCAGCGGCGGCAAGCTCAGCGAGTATGAAGCCAAAATAGCGGATCTCGAGTCCCAAATAGGCGACTATAAGGCGCAAATATCCGGCCTGGAGGCGAACATAAGGGACAACGAGGCTTTAATAGCTGAGTACGAAGCTAAAATAGCCGATTACGAAACACAGATCGCCGATTACAAAGTCAAGCTCAACGCCTACGAGGCCGAGACAGCGGCCTTCCAGGAAGAGCTGGATTCTTTCGAGCTTTTGATACCGGAAGACGGGGCCACGCGCTACTACACGGACAAGCTGCCCAAAGCCCCTTTTAAAGCTGTCGTCAACGCGGACGATAAAAATTACTACTACCTGCTCTTTAAGGACAGGAAGACGGGCGATACCGAAATATCGCTGTTCCTGTACCCCGGCTCATCCAAGGAGATAATCGTGCCGCTGGGCGAATACTTCATCTACGTTTCGAGCGGCGAGAAATGGTACGGCGACAAACACGCCTTCGGCCCGGAGGGCAGGTACGGCATGCTGGACGACGTGTTCAGCTTCTACATAGAAGGCGACTCGATATACGGCTCGACACTGAGCCTCAACGCCGGCCCGGACGGCAACCTCAACCGCGAATCCGTCGGCTACGACGATTTCAGGTATTAGCAACAAACACGCAAAAGGCCGCTCCTGATAGCTCAGGAGCGGCCTTTTTGTTTTATATTTTTGTAAAGCGAACGCAGTTCGCGCGGGTCAAGGGCCGACCGGCCCTTGCGGGATTCTCAAGGGCAACGCCCTTGAGCCGCCGGAGGCATACCACCTCAGCCCCTGATATCCCCGTCCGTCCCAATCACCACAACGTTCAGCGGCACATCCTTTCCGCTGGCCTCAAGCGCGGCTTTAGCGGCGTATTCGATGCCCCCGCAGCAGGGCACTTCCATGCGCGCCACTGTTATAGATTTTATGTCGTTATGCTTTATGATCTCCGCGAGCTTCTCGCTGTAATCGCCGCTGTCCAGCTTGGGGCAGCCTATGATAGTCACCTTGCCGCGCATGAAGCCGTCGTGGAAGTTTCCGTGGGCGTACGCCGCGCAGTCAGCCGCTATCAAAAGGTCGGCCCCGCCAAAGAACGGCGCGTTCACCGGCACAAGCTTTATCTGTACCGGCCACTGCATGAGCTGCGATTCGCTCGGCTCAGTGCTCTTGACGGAAGTTGCGGGCCGCGCCATGGTCTTCGCCATTGAACCCGGGCAGCCGCCCGCATGCGCGCGCTTTCGCGCCATGTTCTTTTTGACTTCGGCTTCGTCGTATGCTTTGGCTTCCCGCTCAACGAACGTTATCGCTCCCGTCGGGCACGTGGGCAGGCAGTCGCCCAGCCCGTCGCAGTAGTCTTCGCGCATGAGCCTGGCTTTTCCATCCACAAGCCCTATCGCTCCCTCGTGGCATGCGTCCACGCAAATGCCGCAGCCGTTGCACTTCTCTTCGTCTATTTGAATTATTTTCCTTAACATGATTCTTCCACTCCTCGCTTCATTCTTGCTTTTTCTCAATATTACCATAAGGCGCGCGCAGTGTATGTTGTTTTTACAACATAATAAAATACGCCTCCGGCCGCCAAATATTTCCATACAAAAGAACGCGGGAGCATGCGATGTGGCTTTTCATATGAACATTACGCGGCATGCCTGTGGGGGCTTGCCCACTTGACAATTGTGCATAGATTATGAAATAATGGTCATATGACAAACGCTAATGACGACAAATCCCTGATGAAGAAAAACATGCTGGTCACTGTGGCCAAGATGTACTACCTTGAGCGGATGACGCAGCAGGAGATCGCGGACGCGCTTTACATATCGCGGTCAAACGTTTCCCGCATGCTCAAAATGTGCGTTGAGAGGCATGTTGTCGAGTTTTATATAAATGAAACCTCATCGCTCGGTTACGAGTTGGGCGAACGTATAAAAGAAGCTTACCCGCTACGCGACGTGATAGTAGTCCCCTCGCAGGCGACGGGCGAACTCACCAAAGCGAAGCTGGGCAAATCGCTCGTCATGTACCTCCGCTCCCGCGGCCTTCTAAAAACGGGCATGACGCTGGGCGTGGCCTGGGGAACTACGCTCTACGGCATATCTACGGCCTTCCGCCCCTTCCCCGACCTCTCGGTGGACGTGTACCAGCTCGTGGGCGGCCGTGACGCCAAGAGCCGCGACACCGACGGCGTGGAGATAACGCGGCGCATAGCCAAAAACCTTAACGGCAACGCTTTTTCGCCCCACATCCCCTACATAGTCAAAGACGCCAAGCTAAAGCAAATGCTGTTAAAAGAGCCTGAGATACGGGATTACTTTGAGCAGGCGGAGCGCGTCAGCCTGGCGCTGGTGGGGCTGGGTTCGTCGGACAGGATACTGAGCTCGGCCAACCGAGCCGGTTACATAAGCGGCGACGACATAAAAATGCAGCTACAGGCGGGCGCTGTGTGCGACATCTGCGGCATACAGCTAAACGGCGAAGGCGAATACTGCGCGGAAGAATTCGACAAAAAGCGCATAGGTATAAGCTACGAAAGCCTCAAATCCATTCCCTGCGTCATAGGCGCGGCAGTGGGCGTGGAAAAGACCCCGGCCATATCCGCCGCGCTCAAAAGCGGATTGATACACGTACTCGCCACGGACGAGGCGGCGGCATTCTCCGTGCTGAGGCAGGCCTAGCACAATTGTGAATAACACTTGTAGCGCATTGACATATGACCAAATAATTTGTACTATAAATTTATATAATAACGGAGGAGGGTTTTACATTGAGCAGTACATATAGCAAGGAATTCCTCTTGGGGCTCCTTGAAAAGATGTACCTCGGCAGGAAGTTCGAGGAAAGGGTACAGTGGCTGTTCTCAAAAGGCATGGTGCACGGGACGACGCATCTCGGCATCGGCGAGGAAGCCACGGCCGCGGGCAGCATATCGGCGCTAAAGCCGCAGGATTACGTCTTCGGCACGCACCGTGGGCATTCGCAGGCTCTGGCCAAGGGTCTGGACGTCAACGAGGTCATGGCCGAGATACTGGCAAAAGACACGGGCGTGTGCCACGGCCTGGGCGGATCCATGCACATCGCCGATCCGGAGAAGTACTACTTTGGCGCGGACGGCGTGCTGGGCGCGAGCGCGGTAATGTCAACGGGCGTCGCGCTTAAAATCAAGAAGAAAAAAGAGGAAGACCGCATAGCTGTGGTATTTTTCGGCGACGGCACTGCAAACGAGGGCGCTACATTCGAAGCGCTGAACCTTGCCGCCGTGTGGAACCTTCCCTTACTGTTCATATGCGTAAACAACCAGTACGGCATGTCCACGCACATAAGCAAGGTAATGAAGGACACGGATATCGCCAAACGCGCCGAACCCTTCGCGATCCCTTCTTCCACAGTCAACGGCAACGACGTTCTTGATGTCTACAACGCAGTCTCAAGCGCGCGTGATTATGTTTTAAAGAGTGGCCCCATGCTTATTGTTCTAAACACTTACAGGATATCCGGCCACTCCAAGAGCGACGGCAACCTCTACCGTACAAAGGAAGAGATAGAGTACTGGAAGGAGCGGTGCCCCATAAAGGCTTTCCGCGGCTACCTTTCGAGCGAGACGGACATTTTTGTCGAAGAGATGGACGAAGTCGAGAAAAAGACGCAGGGCGTTATAGACGCGGCGGTCGCGTTCGCCGAGCAAAGCCCCGAGCCGTCTATGGATCGTGTCTACAACGACGTGTTCGCGTAAGGGAGGGAGTTAAAATGGCTGAAATAACTTATGCACAGGCATTAAACGACGCTATAAGCGAAGAAATGAGAAGAGACCCCGACGTCTTTATGATGGGCGAGGATATTGGAGAATACTGCGGCGCGTTCGGCGTGTCGCGCGGGATGCTGGAAGAATTCGGCCCCGACCGCATAATGGATACGCCCATTGCGGAGCAGGCTTACGTGGGCGGCGCGGTCGGCGCGGCAATGACGGGCCTTAGGCCCATAGTGGAGCTCATGTTTTCCGACTTCATGTGCGTTTGCTTTGACGAACTCGTGAACGAGGCCGCAAAGCTCCGCTTCATGTTCGGTGGAAAGGTCAAAGTGCCTATGGTAATGAGGGCGCCTTCCGGCAGCGGCACGGGCGCGGCGGCACAGCATTCGCAGAGCCTTGAGGCGCTGCTGGCGCACATGCCCGGGCTTAAAGTCGTAATACCATCAACGCCCTACGACGCGAAAGGCCTCATGAAAACCGCAATACGCGACGACAACCCCGTGATGTTCCTCGAGCAAAAGCAGCTCTACCGCACAAAGGGCGAAGTGCCCGAAGGCGACTACACGATTCCCCTCGGCGTTGCGGACGTAAAGCGCGAAGGATCGGACATAACGCTGGTGACTTACGGCAAGATCGTGAACATGTGCCTGGACGCGGCGGACGAGCTCCAAAAGGACGGCGTCTCCGCCGAAGTCATAGACATACGCTCGCTCGCTCCCTTGGACGAGGAAACGATCATAAAATCCGTTAAAAAGACAAAACGCGTGCTTATAACGCACGAAGCCGTGCAGTTCTGCGGTTTCGGCGCGGAGATAGCCGCCAAAATAGCCGACAGCGAGGCGTTCTACTACCTTGACGCCCCCATAAGGCGCATAGGCGCGCTCTCAACGCCCATCCCCTTCAACCCCGTGCTTGAGCGCGAGATAGGGCCCACGAAGGATAAGATCATAGCGGCGGTGCGAGATTTAACTTAAGGGCTCCGCCCTAACCCGCTTAGGGGCTTTGCCCCTAAGAACCCTACAAGGGTCTATTGACCCTTGACCCACGGCAAGCTGCCGCTTGCCTGACTTATATTATTAAGCGAACGCAGTGAGCTGGGGTCTGGGGACGACCGTCCCCAGCGGATTCTTAAGGGGAGCCTTAAGCAACCGGAGGTACATATGATAGAAGTATTTATGCCCAAGGCGGGCATGGACATGCAGGAGGGCAGGGTAATACGCTGGCTCAAGGAGGTTGGGGACAGCGTGGAGCTTGACGAGCCCATAATGGAAATAGAGACGGACAAGATAACAATGGAAGCCGAAGCGCCGGGCAGCGGCATACTGCTGGCCAAGCTCGTGCCGGACGACACTGTCGTGCCCGTGCTCCAGACGATCGGCTACATTGGCGAAGAGGGCGAGCAGGTTCCCGAAACCGACGCTCAGGCGGAAAGCGCGGCCCCCGCTCAGGCGAAGCAACCAACGGAAGCTTCAGCGCCTGTGGCTGGGCAAAAGCTCTCGTCCGGCGGCGGTGTGGCGGCAACGCCTTACGCCAAAACGCTCGCAAACGAGAACGGCATCGACCTTCAAAGCGTGACTCCCACGGGCAGGCGCGGCGAGGTAACCGGAGCCGACATTGAAGCGGCCCTCTCTTCCGGAGGCATGGCGAAAGCAACTCCCCTGGCGAGAAGGATAGCGGAAGACACCGGAGCGGTCGTATCTTCCATTGACGGAAGCGGCCACGCGGGCAAGGTCACCAAGGCAGACGTGCTGTCCGCTTCGAAACCGGCCATAGTCCCGGCGGAAGGCGAAAGGGTTCCCATGAACGCCATGCGCAGAGTCATAGCCGAACGCATGAGCAGGAGCCACGCTGAAATACCCGTCGTAACCCAGCACATGAAGGTCTACGTGGACGAGCTTTTAGACCTGCGGCGCAAGGTCAACGCGAAGGGCGCTAAGGTTTCCATAAACGACTTCGTCATAAAGGCTGTCGCCAAGGCCGTAAGGGAATTCCCGATCGCGAGGACGATTGTGGACGGCACGGACTACATCACAATGGACGGCGTAAACATCGGCTTTGCGGTGGGCATGGACGGCGGACTTTTAGTTCCCGTAATAAGGGATGCGGACAAACTCCCCCTTTCCGAGATATCCGCCGTAGCCAAAGACCTCGCGTCCCGCGCGAGGGATGGCAAGCTCAAGCCGGACGAGCTCAAGGGCGGCGTGTTTACCATATCGAATATGGGCATGTTCGACGTCTTCGCCTTCACACCCATAATAAACCAGCCTGAACCGGGCATACTGGGAGTAGGCGCAATAAACAAGGAACTCGCGCTAGTGGGCGGCGAAGTTACTGAGCGCAGCTACGTCATGATATCTCTGACTTTCGACCACAGGATAATGGACGGAGTCAGTTCCGCGCAGTTCCAGCTAAGGGTAAAAGAATTGATGGAAGACCCGCTTTCGGCAGTCATTTAATGCCTCCAGCGGCCAAAGGAACTTTTGCTTACGCTCAAAAGTTCCTCTGGACTCTTCAAAACCCGTTTTGCTTGTAAAATGTTTTATTATAATTATTAAGCCTACGCAGTAGGCTGGGTCAAGGGCCAATTGGCCCTTGCGGGATTCTTAAGGGCGGAGCCCTTAAGGAAATACTATCCGGAGGAAAAAATATGTCAAGAGAATACAATGTTGCTGTTATAGGCGGCGGGCCCGCGGGCTACGTCGCAGCCATACAGGCCGCCATGCTGGGCGGTGCGGTCGTGCTTTTCGAGCGGGACGTCGTGGGCGGTACCTGCCTCAACCGAGGCTGCATCCCCACCAAATCCTACGTCAAGACCGCCGAGATCATAGAACAGATACACAACGCGCAAAAGCGCGGCATAAAGAACGACCCGCACACATCCGTTGATATGAACGAAGTCGTCGCGTACAAAAACCGCGTGGTCAAGCAACTTACGGGCGGCGTGGCCTCGCTGTTAAAGTCGCGCGGCGTGAAGGTAGTCAAGGGCGGAGCCAAACTAATCGACGAACACACAATAGCCTGCGGCGCGGATAAGTACCAAGCGGACAGCATACTGCTCTGCGGCGGTTCCGTGTCCGGCCGCATACCCATCCCCGGCGCGACTCTCCCCGGCGTGCTGACCAGCGACGAAATGCTCGACCTTACAGACCTCCCCGCCAAGCTGTGCGTTATCGGCGGCGGCGTTATCGGCTGCGAGATGGCAACCGCCTTCGCGGCTTTCGGCAGCGAAGTGACGATAATAGAAGCCGAGCAGCGCCTCATCCCCATGATGGACGCCGAGCTCTCCGGCCTCATGCTCCAATCCCTGCAAAAGCAGGGCATACGCGTCATGCTTGCGCAGAACGTCACGGGCATAGAAAAATCCGGCTCCACCCTTCTGGTGAAGAACTCCGAAGAAAACATAGAATGCGATAAAGTGCTGCTCTCCGTCGGCAGGAAGGCGGACATCTCGTGCCTCGGGGATATGAAAGACAGTTACACGATTGAGCGCGGCTACGTTAAGGTAGGCGACGATATGCGCACCAGCATAGCAAACATCTACGCGCCCGGAGACATAAACGGCCGTAGCATGCTGGCGCACGCGGCCTTCAAAATGGGCGAAGCCGCCGCGAAGAACGCCATGGGCCACAGCGAGAAGTGCGACCTTACCCTCGTGCCCTCCTGCGTTTACACCCTGCCCGAAGCCAGCAGCGTCGGGCTTTGCGAGGAAGAAGCCACGGCAAAGTTCGGCGGCGGAATATCGGTTGGCCGCTTCCCCTTCATGGCCAACGGCCGCGCGCTCGCCTCGGGCGAAGGCGCAGGCATGATAAAGGTCATAATCGACAACAAGTACGGTGAGATACTGGGCGTGCACATGTTCGGCCCGAACGTCACCGAGCTCATAGCCGAAGCAACGGCGCTCATGGTTTCAGAAGTGACCGCTCACGAAGTGGCGGATACGATACATCCGCACCCCACCTGCTCCGAGGCCTTCATGGAAGCCTGCGCGGACGCGCTGGGGCGGTGCATACATTTACCCGGGAAGTAATAGCTTCCCGGCGGCCAAAGGAGATAACATGGACTACGTCACCATTGAAAAGAAAAATCATGCCGCTGTTTTGACGGTCACCCGCGAAAAGGCGTTAAACGCGCTCTCAATCGCGGTTCTGGCCGACCTCAGAACGGCGATGGACATGCTCTCGGACATAGACGACATCTGGTGCCTCATAATCACCGGCGCGGGTGAAAAAGCTTTCGTGGCGGGCGCGGATATCCGTGAAATGTCCGAAATGACGCCCATGGAGGCACGCGCCTTCGCAATGGACGCGAACGAGCTCTTTTACGCGATAGAAAACTTTGCGCATCCCGTTATAGCGGCGGTGAACGGCTACGCGCTGGGCGGAGGCTGCGAGCTGGCCCTTTGCTGCGACATACGCATCGCCTCAAAGAACGCCGTGTTCGCGCAGCCCGAAACGGGCCTTGGGATAACGCCGGGCTTTGGCGGCACACAGAGGCTGAGCCGGGTGATCGGCCTGCCAATGGCAAAGGAGCTGATTTTCACCGGGCGGCGGATAAGCGCGAACGAGGCGTTAGGCATGGGGCTTGTATCAAGGGTCTGCGAAAGCTCCACCCTCATGAGCGCGGCGATGGATCTCGCGTCCGAGATATGCGCCTGCGCGCCCATAGCCGTTTCACTGGCAAAGGAAGCCATCGAGCGCGGCAGCGACACTGACCTGCGCTCCGGCCTTTCAATGGAAGCGGCGTCCTTCGCGCAGTGTTTTGCCACGGACGACCAGAAAAACGCCATGCGCGCGTTCTGCAATAAGGAAGAAAGGCAACCGTTTAAAAACGGTTGAATGCAGAATGCAGGAATGCAGAATGCAGAATTGAAGGACGGGCATGCCGGGATATACTTATGAAAGAAAATCTGATCGCAGATAAATCAATGATGTTTGCCGTCCGAATTGTAAAGCTGTATCAATATTTATGCAAGGAGAAACGCGAATATGTTTTATCCAATCAACTTTTAAGGTGTGGAACAAGCATTGGAGCAAACATTCACGAAGCGGTAAATGGGCAATCAAAAAAAGATTTTCTGTCAAAAATGTATATCGCATTCAAAGAAGCAACCGAAACGGAATATTGGATAAATCTATTGTTCAATACCGATTATCTAAACAAAGAGGAATATACAAGCATACTTGAGGACTGTGTAGAAATGAAGAAAATATTGAATTCTATAATTAAAACGACAAAGCGGACAATATAATTCTGCATTCTGTATTCTTAATTCTGCATTAAAACAAGGAGGATGTATTATGGATTTTGACCTGACGCCAAAACAGCTGATGCTGAAAAAGATGGTTAAGGAATTCGCGGACAACGAGATAGAACCATACGCGGCTGAAATGGATGAGGAAAACAAATTTCCACGCGCTGTCTGCGAAAAAATGATGGCCACCGGCCTCATGGGCATACCCTATCCCCAGCAGTACGGCGGGGCGGGCGGCACAACGCTCGACTACGTTATCGCCACCGAGGAGATAGGCAAAGCCTCGGCCGCCGTGGGCACAATGTTCTCTGTGCACACCTCGCTCGCGTGCGCGCCCATATTCTACTTTGGGACGGAAGAACAGAAGGAAAAATACCTGCGCCCACTTTTAAGCGGCAAAGCGCTCGGCTCGTTCGGCCTGACGGAACCCAACGCGGGCACGGATTCCGCGGCGCAGCAGACAATGGCGGCAAAAGACGGCGATTGCTACATCCTCAACGGTTCTAAAATGTTCATAACGAACGCGGGCGAGTCGGACATCTACATAATTTTTGCCATGACGAACAAGGAAGCGGGCAACCGCGGCATCAGCGCTTTTATAGTTGATAAAGACACTCCCGGCCTCTCGTTCGGCCATCCGGAAAACAAAATGGGCATACGCGCGTCCGTCGCGGCGGAAGTGCTGATGAAAAACGTGGCCGTGCCCGAAGAAAACCTTCTCGGCAAGGAGAACGGCGGCTTTAAGATCGCCATGTCCACGCTGGACGGCGGCAGGATAGGCATTGCCGCGATGAGCGTGGGCATAGCGCAGGCGGCGCTTGAGAGCACCATAAACTACATGAAGACGCGCGTGCAGTTCGGCAAGCCCATCTCGGCCAACCAGGGACTCCAGTGGATGCTGGCGGACATGGCGACGCGGGTCGCGGCCGCGCGGATGATGGTCCAGCGGGCGGCGCTTGCCAAGGATGCCAAAAAGCCTTACTCCGTCGAGGCGGCCATGGCAAAACTATACTGCTCGGAGACGGCGATGTACGTTACAACGCAGGCTGTGCAGATGCACGGCGGCTACGGCTACATGAAAGACTATCCCCTGGAGCGCTACATGCGCGACGCCAAGATAACGGAAATATACGAGGGCACGTCTCAGGTGCAAAAGATGGTCATCTCCGGCAACATATTAAGATAGGGGGCTAAATTATGAAGATATTTGTGTGTATAAAGCAGGTACCGGACACAACCGAAATAAAATTCGACCCCAAGACGGGCACTATGATGCGCGAAGGCGTCCCGGCCATCATGAACCCGGACGACAAATGCGCTATAGAGTACGCGCTTGAGCTCAAGGACGCGGACAGCTCCACAGAGGTCATCGCGCTCACAATGGGCCCGCTTCAGGCGGAGGAAGCCTTAAGGGAAGCGCTCGCAATGGGCTGCGACGCCGCTTACCACATATGCGACAGGCGCTTTGGCGGCTCGGACACCTGGTCCACTTCCAACGTGCTCGCCGCGGCCATAAAGCACATCGGCGGCTACGATTTAATATTGTGCGGCAGGCAGGCCATAGACGGCGACACGGCGCAAACCGGGCCCCAGCTCGCCGAAAAACTTGGCCTTCCGCAAATAACCTACGCGGCCGGCATAAAGATTGAAAACGGGCAGGCCACGGTAAAGCGGCTGCTTGAGGACGGCTACATGACGCTTGAGGCTTCGCTGCCCTGCGTCATAACCGTAACGCATTCGCTGAACGCGCCGCGTTACATGAGGCCCGAAGGCATATTCAAGGCCTACGGTATGGAGATAACAAAGCTCACGAACGATGAGCTCATGATACCTGAAGAGCTGTTCGGCCTGCAAAGCTCGCCCACAAAAGTTAAACGGACTTTCACGCCGGACGCCAAAGCAGGCGGCGTAATGCTGGAAGGCAGCGGCAGGGCGGCGGTGGCCGATCTTGTGGAAAGGCTGTGCGCCGCACACGTTATAGTGAGAAAGGAGCGGGCAAATGGCTGATTTAAGCGAATACAGGGGAGTTATGGTTTACTGCGAACAGCGGGGCGGAAAACTCATGCGCTGCGCTTTGGAACTCTTGGGCAAGGGCCGCGAACTCAGCGACAAGCTGGCCACCAAGCTCACGGGAGTGATAGTGGGCGAAAACATCGCACATCTCACTTCGCAGGTCATAGCGGCTGGCGCGGACAGCGCCGTCGTGGTGGACGACCCCCGGCTCAAAACCTATACTACCGAAGCAATGACCCAGGCCGTCACCCGTCTCATAGAAAAGCGCAAGCCCGAAATAGTGCTCTTCTCCGCGACGGCAATAGGCCGCGACCTTGGGCCGCGCGTTGCGGCGAGGATAAACTCCGGCCTTACGGCGGACTGCACAGGCTTGGAGATAGACGAAGAAGACAA
>JAVBSU010000073.1:0-3761 GCA_031556555.1 Christensenellaceae bacterium | reverse complement strand
AACGCGGCAATACTGCTCATACTTAACAGGCTGTCGAGCGCGGCCTACATACTTATGTTGGAAAACAGGGCCATCAGGTCTTAAAATATAAAGGAGCCGCTGGTTGATCACTGGCTCCTAAAACTTAAAAGTGATAGAAGGAGGATGTATTGTATGGAAATAAGGGAAGGGCTGACTTTCGACGACGTACTGTTAGTGCCGCAGAAATCCGTTATTGTTCCCAGCGAGATTAACGTGTCGGTCAGGCTGACGGACAAAATAAAGCTTAACATACCCATCATGAGCGCCGCGATGGACACGGTCACCGAAAGCGGGCTGGCCATAGCGCTGGCCAGGGAGGGCGGCATCGGTATCATACACAAGAACATGAGCATCCAAATGCAGGCCGAGAACGTGGACAAGGTAAAGCGCAGCGAGCACGGGGTAATAAGCGATCCGTTCTCGCTCTCGCCGGACAGCAAGGTTTCGGACGCGGACGCGCTAATGGGCATGTATAAGATATCAGGCGTGCCCATAGTGGAAAAGGACGGCACGCTTGTGGGCATAATAACAAACCGCGACATGCGCTTCGAGACTGATTATACCCGCAAGGTCAGCGAGGTCATGACGAGCGAGAACCTCGTTACCGCGCCCATAGGGACCACGCTTGATGAAGCACAGAAAATACTTTCAAAGTTCAAGATCGAAAAGCTGCCGCTGGTTGACAATAGCGGCAAGCTCATGGGCCTCATAACGATAAAGGATATCGAAAAAACAATACAGTACCCGATGTCCGCCAAAGACAGCAATGGCAGGCTGATGGTTGGCGCGGCTGTGGGTACAAGCAGGGACACCATGGACAGGGTGGAGGCGCTTGTGGCCGCGAAAGTGGATCTTATAGTAGTTGATACGGCGCACGGCCAGTCTGAAGGCGTCATAAAGATGGTCGAGCAAATCAAAAGCAAATACCCGGATCTTGACTTAATGGCGGGCAATGTGGCGACAAAGAGCGGGGTCAGGGATCTTGCGCTCGCGGGCGCGGACTGCGTTAAGGTCGGCATAGGCCCAGGTTCAATATGCACCACGCGCGTGATCGCGGGAATAGGCGTGCCGCAGCTCACTGCGGTAATGGACTGCGCGGAAGAAGCCCAAAAGCACAATATCAAAATAATCGCCGACGGTGGTATAAAGTACAGCGGCGACATAACAAAGGCTATAGCGGGCGGCGCGGCGGCCGTCATGATAGGCAGCCTGTTCGCTGGAACTAAAGAGAGCCCGGGCGAGATGGAGATTTTCCAGGGCCGGAGTTTTAAAGTGTACCGCGGCATGGGCTCCATATCAGCCATGCAGAAGGGCAGTGCCGACAGGTATTTCCAGGAGGACAACCAAAAGCTCGTGCCCGAAGGCGTAGAGGGCAGGGTGCCATTCAAAGGCCCGCTGGCGGATACGACTTACCAGATGGTGGGCGGCCTCAAGTCGGGAATGGGCTACTGCGGCGCGGCGAACATCGCCGAGTTGCAGGACAAAGCCAGCTTTATAAGAATAACGGGCGCGGGCCTCAAGGAAAGCCACCCGCACGATATAAACATAACAAAAGAATCGCCCAACTACAGTTTGGAGTTGTAAGGGCGCGCCAAAATAATCGGGAGGGAATTTGATGAGGGAGACGGTTATTGTCCTGGATTTTGGTGGGCAATACAACGAACTGATAGCAAAAAGGGTGCGGGAAGAAGGCGTTTACGCCGAGATACTGCCGTACAACACCGGCATTGAAACCATTAAGGCGAAAGCGCCGGTAGGCATAATCTTCACGGGCGGGCCAAAGAGCGTGTACGAAGAAGGCGCTCCTGTCTGCGCTCCTGAAATATTCAACATAGGCGTGCCCATACTGGGCATATGCTATGGGAGCCAGCTGATAAGCAAGCTTTTGGGAGGTAGGGTAAAACGCGCGCCGTCCGGCCAGTTCGGGCGGACGGGTATAAAATACGATACCTGCGATGTGCTGTTTAGCGACATGGACGAACAGTCGCAGTGCTGGATGAGCCACAACGACTTCATCGAAAGCGCGCCGCCGGGATTTACGGTCACGGCTACAAGCGAAAACTGCCCGGTAGCGGCTTTTTCCAATGACGGCAGAAAGATATACGGAGTGCAGTTTCACCCGGAAGTTAATCACACCGTGAACGGGCAGTGCGTATTGAGGCGCTTTTTGTACGACATATGCCACGCGAAAGGAGACTGGAATATGACTGATCACGCCAGACGGCTGGTTGAGGATATCAAACAGAAGGTGGGGGACGGGAAGGTGCTGCTGGCGCTTTCGGGCGGAGTGGACAGCTCCGTGTGCGCGGCGCTCATCCACAAGGCAATAGGCAAAAACCTTATCTGCGTGTTTGTGGATACCGGCCTCATGCGCAAGTACGAGCCGGAGGAAGTCGAGGAAGTTTTTACAAAGCAGTTCGGCATAAACCTGATCCACGTGCGCGCGGAGCAGAGGTTTTTGGAGAAGCTTAAAGGCGTTAGCGACCCCGAGCAGAAGCGCAAGATAATCGGCGAGGAGTTCATCCGCGTGTTCGAGGAGGAAGCCAAAAAGATCGGCAAAGTATCTTTTCTGGCGCAGGGAACTATTTATCCGGACATAGTGGAGAGCGGCGTGGGCGACGCGGCTCTGATAAAGAGCCACCACAACGTTGGCGGCCTGCCCGACCATGTTGATTTTGACGAAATAATCGAGCCGCTACGGGAGCTCTTTAAAGACGATGTGCGGAAGCTTGGCGAAGAGCTTGGCCTGCCGCGTGACATGGTCCAGAGGCAGCCCTTCCCCGGCCCCGGCTTGGCTATAAGGGTAATCGGCGATATAACAAAAGAAAAGCTAGACCTCCTGCGGGATGTCGATTACGTGTTCCGTGACGAGATAGCAAAAGCGGGACTCAGCGAAAGCATATGGCAATACTTCGCTGTTCTTACGGACATGCGCAGCGTGGGTGTGATGGGTGACGAGCGGACGTACGACTACACCGTGGCGCTCAGGGCAGTCACCAGCGTGGACGCCATGACGGCGGACTGGGCGAGGATACCCTACGACGTTCTCGAATCGGTCTCCACCAGGATAGTTAACGAGGTGGGGCAGGTGAGCAGGATAGTCTACGATATTACGAGTAAGCCTCCCGCGACGATAGAGTGGGAGTAACTGGAAATTATTGAAGAAGGCTTTGGCAGAAAGGATTCCGGAGCCTTCTTTTTTATTCGCGATGCTGTTATGATGCTGTAGCGCCCAGATTTTCGAGTTTTTGGATCAATTCAGCCTGTTTATGCGGATATAAATGCGAGTAGGTATTGAGCGTGGTTTCTATGTTTTCGTGGCCCAGCCTTTCAGCTATAAGGAGAGGAGAGAAGCCCATTTCAATTAAAAGCGATGCGTGCGAGTGGCGGAGGTCATGAACCCTTATCCGCTTGATGCCGCTTTTCTTACAGCCCCGGTCCATCTCGTGCCTCAGAAAATGCTTTGTGACGGGGAATATCCTAGGGCGTGTTAACATAAAGTAGCGCATCCATAGTCAGTGCCAGCAAGATGAAAGCCATAAACATGACATCCAGCTTATCGTAGCGCGTAAAAACTCTTCTGAACCGCTTGATTCTGTGGAAAAGCCGTTCTACCTGATTGCGCATTTTATAAGTTCTTTGTCGTACCACCAGGGTTCCTTTCGATTGCTTTTTGGTGGTACGACAGGCTGGAATCCAAGAGATACCGCTAATGCGCGTGTCTCATCGCCCTCGTATGC
>JAVBSU010000101.1:0-5167 GCA_031556555.1 Christensenellaceae bacterium | reverse complement strand
TATGGCTGTGGATCTGGGAACGAGTTTCATAAAGACCGCCGTGTACGATACCGGGGGCGCGTATGTCGCCGGCGCGAGCGAGCCGGTCAAAGATGAGCGGCCGGGGCCAGGCATGTTCATACAGAAGGGCGGCGACCTGCTCGGTTCCGTTCTGGCCTGCATGAAGAATACGGCGGAAGTCCTAAAGTCCAGGACGCAGGACATTGAAGCCATAGCGTTTACCGGCCAGATGTCCGGCTTTATGGGCGTGGACAGCGAATGGAACGACGTAACGACGTGGTCTTGCTCGCTGGACAGCCGTTACATGCCCTACGCCGGCCGGCTTAACGCGGAGCTTGGCGGGGAGTTCTTGAGGATAAGCGGCACCAGCCTGCCCCAGATGGCGCCCAAGTACAAATGGTTCGCGAGCGAATTTTCCGGAGAGAGCCGCCGTATAAGAAAACTGCTCATGATAAGCGGCTACGTTATAGGCAAGCTTTCCGGGCTGCCCATAGACGAAGCGGTGATGGACACAACGTTCACCACCTGGACGGGCCTCGCGGACATAAACAGGGGCGAGTGGTCTAAGACGATTTGCGGCGCGATAGGGCTGGACATGGACCTTTTGCCAAGGATCGTCTCTTCCGATACCGTATGCGCGCGGCTTTCCAAAGAAGCTGCGGACGCCACGGGATTCAAATCTGGCATACCGCTTGTTTCAGGCGCGGGCGACAAGAGCGCGGGCTGCGTGGGTTCGGGCACGACGGATCCCGGCGACATGAATTTTGAAGCGAGCTCTTACGGCGCTGTGCACAAAGTGGTTAGCGATTACCGTCCGGACATGGAATGCGGCCAATACGATTGCCTGCCCGCCGCCATACCGGGATCGTTTTGCCTGACGAAGTTCATAACAGGATCGGGCATTACGCTGGACTGGTACATAAACAACTTCGCACGGGCGGAAGGCGAAGGGCTGGGCACGGCCTTTTCCCGCATGGATGAAGATGTGGCGAAGATAGCGCCCGGGTCGGGCGGAGTTATGGCCGTGGGCCTTCTCGGAGGTTCGGCCATGCCCGCGAACGGCAGCTTAAGGGGGCTTTTCATGGGCTTCGACTTTTCGCACACAAAGGCGCATCTCTACCGCGCACTGCTGGAAAGTTTCGCTTACGAATTCGATTTGACGTTTAAGAGTATAGAGCGGCACTACCCCGAGTACGGCTCGGGCGGCGAAGTGAAGATGGTGGGCGGCGGCGCGAGAAGCGGCGTTTGGGCGCAGATAAACGCCGACGCCTGCGGCAAGACTTACCAGATACTTGACAGGAACGACGCCGCCACGTTGGGCGCGTCCATACTGGCGGGAAAGGGCATAGGTGTATTTGACAACGTTCGCGATACGGCCAAAAGCCACGTTCGGGTAAAGCGGGAATTTGTGACAAACGAGCTCGATGCGCAGGCCTACGAACCGCTAAAAGCGCTTTACGCGGATTACCTGAAGGAGCTTACGCCGTTTTTCGACAGGCTCAATAAAGCGGCGGCGAAGTAAACAGATTCCACGGGGCGGTCCGGTAAAAATACTTGTCAAAGGCCACGTGATCGAACTGGCGGTTTCACGCATGAATATGCGCGGCGTGCCGATGGGCGCTTGCCCGCCCGGGTTGTTTGTTTTTTTGTGTTCTGGTATAATATAGTGCGTAATTTAAAACCGGAGGTTTCTATGCCTAAAATAAACATGGATAAGAATGCGTTATTTGAAGAATCGGACAGTTTAAAGCAGCTTATACGCTCGGCTGAAACTGATAAAGAAAAGCTGCATATAGAGGAGTACTTCAGGAATTTTCTCACGTACACGAGCAACGCGCTCGGCGGGAATACTTTAAGCGAAAGCGATACTAAAGAGATTTTGACGGACGGCCTCGCCATAGGAGGGAAGACGGTAGAGGAGCATAACGAGGTGACCGGCCACATGCGGGCGTATAACTATATGCTGGAATGCGCGAAGGAGAAGCCGTTAAAGCTGTCGGAAGAACTTATTTGCCACATGCATCTTCTGTATTACGCGGGAGTGGATATAGAGAACGCGGGTACTTATAAAAAAGTGCAAAATTATATAGCGGGCAGCGAGTACACGCCGCCTTCGCCCAAAGTCACGCCCACCCTGATGAAGACGTTCATAAACGATATGAACAGCCAGCACCAGGTTTACCACCCCATAGAGTATTCCGCGATACTGCATAAGCGGCTTTACGACATACACCCGTTCGTGGGCGGAAACGGGCGTATAGCGCGGCTCCTTACCAACATGATAACCATGAACAGCGGCTACGGGCTGTGCGTTATCCCCCTGACGATGAAGGACGAATACAGCGAAGCGCTGAACACCGCGATCGTGAAGAACGACGCCAACCATTTTGTATGCCTCATCGCGACATGCGTTGTGGAAACACAGAAGAATTTTTGCAGAAAATTAGGTATAAGCGCGAACGCCTAGACGTAGCCGTATAATTTTGCTTTTAATTCAGACAATAATTGGGTACAATAGTTAATATATGCATTAACTACGTTAGGCTAGGTGATATTTTGAAGAAAAGGCTTTCCGCCGTAAAGAAAAAGAATTTGCTGTTTAAGCGCATGGAGGTCAGCATCGTTGTTATTATAGCGCTCACCTCCATAGCTACGGCTGTTCTGGCTTTCATTATATTTTACGCGAGCGATACGGGCAGCCAGGTCGGAGCACTCGCGGATACTTCGACAGGAGCTGCCGAATTTATTCAAGCCAATGTCGACCCAAGGGCGTTTACCGACCTCTCGACCGTCGAATCCATGCAAACCGACCTTTACAATACTACGAAAGAAGAGCTTGACGGCGTAAGGAACATGATCGGCGCAAAGTATGTGTACCTCGTTAGCCAGACGGGCGACGGGCGCTACATATACACAGTTGAAGGCCAGCCCGAAGGCGAGACCGGCGTTGCGCCCGGAGTGACCATGGAAGCTATACTGGCGTCGAGGGCGGTGCCGGCGTTTGAGGGAAAGGACGTTTTCCCAGGCAACGTCATAAGGACGAGCATGGGCCCGTCATACGTATCGTTTTTGCCTGTTAAAGACGGCACCGGCCAGATTTTGGGTGTTATTGGTATTGAGTATGACTCAAGCGAGATATTGAACGGCAGCATGCCGCTGCTCTTCTACAGCATACTTGTTTGTATCGGGCTCACCGCCGCCATCGGCTTTGTTTCCGTCACGCGGTTCAAGAAGATATTCGATCCTTTCTATCAACAATTGACTTACACGGATATGCTCACCGACCTCAATAACCGTACGGCGTTTGAGCTTGAGCTTAAGCGCATGCAGCTGTCCATAGGCGATTACGTGAGCATAACGTTGATAATCCTCGATCTAAACAACCTAAAGGACGTTAACGACAGGTTGGGGCAGCACCATGGCGACGATTACATAAGGCAGGTGGCCCTTGCGCTGGAGCGCCATTTCAGAAAGTTCGGCGAATGCTACCGCTTGGGCGGCGACGAGCTGGGAATCATTGCCGTGAATACCGACCCCGCGCGGCTCCAGCAAATACTCGAAACCGACTTTATCCAGGAGCTGTACTCAAAACAGGCGGGCAAGTCGGCCTCCAAGCGCATAGCAATAAATCTTTCTTACGGCCTTGCCAGCTTCGACCCGGAAGTGAACCACAACCTGCATGAAGTTTACGCGCTGGCGGAGCGCAGGCTCATGGCAATGAAAAACGAAGCTCCTGTTTAAAGGTGCTGCGGCAAATTTTGAAAATACTAAAGAACCTTTTTGCAAATAACAAAAAGGTTCTTTTTCTAAGCTTTAAAATTGTTTCTCAGAGAGGCTCTATAAGGCCGTAATTCCCATCGGCGCGCTTGTAGAGCACATTGACCTCGTTGTTATGCACATTCCTGAACACGAAGAAGCTGTGCCCCAAAAGCTCCATCTGCATCACTGCGTCTTCCGTGTCCATGGGGCGCGCAACGAACTTCTTGTTGCGGACTATCTGCGGCTCGTCGTCTTCAGCGGATTCGTCCTCGTAGTATTCGTACACGGTGTCTTCCGCGAACGCGCCTTCATGCAGGCGTTTTTCAAGCTTTGTGCGGTGCTTGCGCATCTGGCGCTCCAGCTTTTTTAAAACTATATCGATGGAAGAGTACATGTCTCCCGTCGCTTCTTCGCCCCTCAGGACTATTCCATCGAAGAGCACTGTAACCTCGGCGATATGCCTCGATTTTTCGATAGACAGCGTGACGTGCATCTCAGTGCCCGGTTTAAAGTAGTGCTCAAGCTTGTGAGCCTTCTTATCCACCATGTCGCGAAGATAATCTGATACTTCCATATTCTTACCTGAGATAATTACGTTCATAGATTTAGCTCCTACCTTTTCTTCTTTTAGGAAGGGCCGCTAACCGCAGCGCTCCATTTTTAACCCATCTTCCGCCCGACCTGGTCTTTTCCCCCACACTCGCCGCCTGGAAGGTTCGCCCCGGCTGGGGACTATTACTCCTCTCGGATTTAATACCCGGACGGTCTTACGTCTAGCCGCACCATGCTCACGGAACAATGTCCCGCTTACGTGGGCCGTTTCGCCTGCGGCTGGCATCGGCTTGCAACCACGGACGCGGATGACAGGTATAGATTATTATACCACTTATTTGGCACAAATAACAACCGGGCATTAAAGCCCGTGCTGACAAAAAACATGAAAATATAACGTATGATAAAGTGTGAATGGAAATAACGTATTCCTGCAATTAAAAAATCTATAGTGCAATCCGCGTCAATATCCAGTATAATGTTTATAAAATTCCGATCAAAAAAAGATTTGTTATAAGGGGAGCAATATGACCGAATTCACCGAAATAAAACCAAATGAAATCACAGCGAACGTTTTCACCGCTATTGGCGGTGACTGGATGTTAATTACGGCAGGCGATAAGCAAAAAGCGAACACCATGACCGCCGCGTGGGGAGGCATGGGCGTTATGTGGAACCGCAACGTAGTGTTTGCGGTCATACGCCCGCAACGGTACACAAAAGAATTTGTAGATAAAAACGATACGTTCTCACTCTCTTTTCTGAGCGGCGAATACAAAAAACAACTCGGGTACCTGGGAACGGTTTCCGGAAGAGATGAGGATAAAATTAAAAAATCAGGGCTCACCACCGCGTT
>JAVBSU010000181.1:0-7080 GCA_031556555.1 Christensenellaceae bacterium | reverse complement strand
TCCAGCATCAGGAACGGGTCTATATCTTTTACGTCCGCGCGCCCCAGTACACGCACCAGCTTCACGCCCGCGCCGTCCATGGTGTGCTGGCCCCTTATTATTTTCCTTACGTTTCGTATAACCATTTTCATTAACCCTCCTTTACTATTATTAACCAAATACTTGGCTGTTTAATACTAGGATTGGGTCAAGGTTCTTATGCCGCCGGAGGCGTTATTCTATTTAATCTATAATATTCTCAAGAGGGAAGGCGCTGAAGGGCAGCGCGCCCGTCCCGGTCATGTACACCGCTTCTTCCAGGCGGCAGCCGCACTCGCCTCTTATGTATATGCCCGGCTCTATCGTGAAAGTCATCCCCGGCCGCATTATAAGGCCGCTGTCCGGGCCTATGGGCATGTCTTCCTCGGCGTCCCACGCTATGCCGTGGCCTACGTTGTGGACAATGTATTCGCCGAAACCGTTTTCGCTTATCACGTTTCTGACAGCGTTTTCAACATCGCATATGGGCTTGCCGGGAACAGCCGCCGCGAAACCGGCTTTCATGGCCTGCTGGCAGGTTTCAACCACTTTTATCATTCTGGCCGTCGTGACTTTGTAAAGCGCGGCGCGGGTATTGTCCGAGAAGTAGCCGTCTTTGTACGCGCCTATGTCCACCATAACGATATTGTCTTCGCATATTTTGTTCAGCGAGGCGGTCTGCATTGCGTTGCCTGTGTTTTTCCCCGCGTGAACCATGGGCCAGAACCCAGGCTTCGCGCCCGCCTTTATTATAGCTATAGCGCACTCGTCCGCTATGTCTTTTTCCGTCGCGCCCGCCTTTATAGCGGCCATTCCGGCCGCGAAACCTTTGTCGCTGGCGCGGAACGCCGCTTTCATCTCTTCAATCTCCCCGTCGGATTTTATACGGCGCTGCTCGTTCATTAAGTAGGCCGCGTCTTTCCAACCGCTTAAATTAAGCGCGGAAAGCATGCTGGCAGAAACTGCGGCGGACATCACGTTAAGGCCTATCGCGCCGGCGTTTTTAATTGATAATTTTTTGAGGAACGCCTCGATTTCGTCAGAACGGCATATTTTAGTATTACTGTTTATGAGAGCTTGCGCCTCGTTTACCATCTCGAAACCCACGAACAATACCGAGAGCTCCGAAGTTAAAAGCAACGCGCTCCACGCCTGGCTGGTGCCCGCGCCGCACTGGTGCAGGCCGGTGAAGTAGGCGGTGTTGCCCGGGCGGTAAATATCCGCGCATATAACAAGCGCGTCCATTCCCTCTTCGTCCATACGCTTCTTCAAAACTTGCTGTCGGTCGTCAAATATACTCATTGATTGTTCTCCTTTTATGAAATGCGCCGTCCGGCGGTGAAAACATAGAGAAATTATACCCCGTTTTATGCTTTAAGTATAGGATTTTAAATTGGAATGTATAAGTACGATACCGTATAAGTTCGCGTGTACGTGCTTTCGATAGATGATCCAGCCACCACACCACTCTCCTGCATCATTTACATATATTATATCGTTATTTTAGTTTGATTTATTAACTTCTCCGTCTTATGGGCTTTTATCCATTGGTGAATCTGTCCCGCATCGATCTGCCCTCTGGCCGTACCCATGGCAAGTCCGGTCAACATTTCTTTTATCTACGCTGATCGCCGTTGACATAATTATAACACTGTTGTAGCATTGTGCTATGATAACGATTTTAACTGACTACACGGTTGTTTCCGTTGGAAATGGCTTAGTGGATAATTTACTTGAAAAAGAGAAAAACATAAAACAGTTTGTATTGGATAGCGTTGATATCAAGCCCTGTTATTCCTGCGGCGGATGCAAGACCAAAACATTCAAGCGATGCGTTTTCCGCGACGGCGCGGACAGGATGCTTCCCTATTTGGCTCAATCAAAAACCATCGTAGTTGTAACGCCTATTGTCTACGGCGGATATTCCTATCGGGTGAAGCTGATCATAGATAAACTGGCCTTGATCGGGGATTTGCATTACTACGTCAACGACAGAGAAATTGTAAAGGGTAAAGACCCTTCCGAAACAAACTACTATGCCATAGGCGTTTCAGAAAAAAATGATGCTTTGGAAACGGAAGCGTTTGATTTTCTCGTGAAAGAAACGCTATTGCTTACGAACTGGACGGGAAAAGCAGTCGTTACGGACACTGCTTGTGATACGGGAGAAATTGCAGGAGTAATCTGCCAATGAGCCATTTGATAATAAATGCCAGCCCGAGGAAAAACGGAACCAGCGCTATGGTTGCCGATGAATGCGAAGCCTTTTTGAAAGCGTATAATAAAAACTCAATACAGTTAAATCTTTATAGTCACGATGGAAGTATGGATACAATAATGAACGCTGTAAAGGATTCAGATACCGTCATCATAAGCGGCCCATGCTATATAAACACTTATCCGGCGGGCGTCACAAATCTTTTGCAGCAAATCGGATCCCGCCCTGAGGTCATCCACAACCAAAAACTATATGGGATCATACAAGGAGGCATGCCTTATTCTCACACTCATAAAAGCGGTTTGAATATGCTTGAGGTATTTGCGGATCAGGAAGGTATGCAATACTGTGGCGGATTTATCTTTGGTTTGGGGGCAATGCTTGACGGAAAACCTTTAGACGCGCTGCCCAACGGCAGGAAAGTAAAAAGGCAGTTGAATATATTTTTCGAGAATATTTACAACGGAGTGTTTTCAGAGGACGAGGTATACGAAAGAGCATTCATGCGCTTACCAAAACTACTCTCTAAAATCATTGTCCGTTCAATGAATAAGAATATCGACAGCTCCTATGAAGAAATAGGACTGGACGCTTCCGCGCCCAGTCCGTATATGTTTGATGAACTTCAGTAGGGATTTTGCCATGCCGGCGCTTGTTATACTAACCACTAATTAAAACACCTCATCTTTACGGTCTTTTTTCCGCGCTGCGGCGTTGCGGGCACTTGCCCGCTGGTGTAGCGGAGCCTGTTAAATCCGAACGCTGGCTGCGGACACAAAAAATTCGCGCACCACTATTGTTGATACGCGAACTTGTCTACGGGCACTTGCCCGCTGGTGTGCCAGAGAAGATTCGAACTCCCGGCCTTTTGGTCCGTAGCCAAACGCTCTATCCAGCTGAGCTACTGGCACATGTTTGTTGAAAACTCTGTAATTATATTATATAGCCGTTAAATTGTCAACACGCGGCGCGGGGAAGTAATATTGGTTTTACGCTGGCTGCCCGGCCGCAATGTCAGCAGCCGGGCAGCCAGTAGCCTTTACAGTTCCACTTTCCTACTGGCGAAGCTGATGCCTAGTATCTCCTCGCGCCCCTTCATGCCTGAAATGGAGTTTTCCGCGGAGAGGTTGAAAGCTGCCGCGCCGTTAGCGAATTTCAGGGCGGAGGGCATATCCCAGCCCTTGTAGATCGAGTAGAGCATGCCCGCGCAGAAAGCGTCTCCCGCGCCCACAGAGCCCTTTATATATCCTTTGGGCAGTTCATACGAACCCTCGATGAAAAAGTTGCCGCCGCTGTCCATGGCGCACCCGAGTTCGGGCATGTGGACCACCGCGTACTCACTGACGCCGCACTCCATCATCGACTCAAGTATGGGTTTGAGGTTCTTCACTATGAGGCCGCCGTCCTTGTCCCTTGGGTCTATCCCTGTCGTCATGCCCGCCTCTATCTCGTTCATTATGGCGTAATCGCAGTGTTTCAGGCTGGGGCGGACGACGTCCGCGAAGCGCCCCGTGCTGTCGCTTACCGCGTCCATGGACGTCTTCATGCCCCGCTCCTGAGCCATTGCGAGCGCCCGGGCCATCACGGTTCCAAACCCGCTGTCCGGAGCGTCGAAAGAATCCAGCAGAAGCGCGTAACCCATGTGGAAGATGCTGGCGTCTATCGCGTCAAAGTTTATGTCCTCCATGCGGAACTCCGCGTTAGCACCCCGGCCGTGGAAGAAAGTCCGCTCACCCGTGCCGCTTACCGTCATTACGTCCGTAAACGATGTTGAAACGTCCTCTGAGGTGACAATATTTTCCGTGTCCACCCCGTACGAGCCCATCAGCTCTTTTATGTAGGCTCCGTTTTCGTCGCCGCCCACCTTCCCTATGCAGGAAAGTTGTAAACCGGGATCGATCACCGCCAGGTCGATCAGCGTGTTGCCCGCACAGCCGCCGATGCAGCGCGAAATGCTGCTGATGTTGGACAGCATGCCCGGCTTTGGGTAGCTGTCTATTATTTTCACGTAGTCGACTATAAGGCCGCCCGCTATCGCAAAACCTTTATCCATACCGCACCATCCTATTTTTTCATTTTCAGTACTTCGCCGGCTCTCTCCACTATTGTTTTCGCGTTGAGATTAAAGCGGTCCATCAGGAATTCCAGAGAACCGACCTCGCCGAACTCGTCGAAGACGGCGACCCTCTTCATGGGTGTAGGGCAGCGGTCGGCCAGCACGGCGGCCACGGCGTCGCACAGCCCGCCGTTTACGTTGTGGTTATCCGTCGCCACCACAGCGCCCGTCTTCCGCGCGTACTCAACTATAAGCTCCGCGTCTATGGGCTTTATAGAGTACATGTCTATAACGGCTGCGTCTATATTGTTTTTGGATAGCTCTTCAGCCGCCAGCAGCGCCTCGGGCACAAGAAGGCCGCCCGTTATTATGGCGACGTCGCCGCCATCCTTTAAGACAGCTCCCTTTCCAATCTCGAACTTCGAACCGCCGGCATAGACCTTCCTGACCGCCGCGCGGCTGGCCCTAAAATATACGACGCCTTCCAAGTCCTTTAGCTTGGGGATCATGTCCGCCATCATCGCGTTGTCCGTTATGTCGATTATTGTAGCGCCGGGGATCGTGCGCATCGCGCCCAGATCCTCGAAAGGCATGTGCGTCCCGCCGTTATACGCGGCGCAGATGCCGGGGTCGCTGCCGAATATCTTTATGCTGTTCCTTCCGTACGCCGCGGATATAAATATCTGGTCGAAGGCGCGCCTGGTCACAAAGCAGGCGAAGGATTGTATGAACGGCTTTTTACCGCCGTAGGCGAGGCCCGCTGCAATTCCGGCCATATCCGCTTCGGCTATGCCCACGTCCATCACGCGTCCGGGGTACTTGTCCATTATGTTCTGTATGCCGACGGCGTGCATGAGGTCGGCGTCCATGCTTATAACGTCCTTGTCCGCGCTGAGTATCCCGTCCATGGCCTTTGTGTAGGCCTGGCTCAGGGTTTCGCTCTCCACTTCATTTTTAAAAACGACTTTAAAATCCATGTCCGCCTCCTTATTCGTAGCATTTAAGCTGTACTTCGAACGCGCCGCACGCGCGGTCGCTGAGATCATCGCTTACCGCCATGTGGTGGCAGAGGTTGTTGAGGCAGGATACCTCATCCACACCGTAGCCTTTTACCGTGTCCAGGATTATGGCGCAGGGCTTGCCCTTTATGCCTTTCGCGATGTCCACGGCCGCGTAAATGGAGGCGGCGTCGTGCCCGTTTATCTCCTGCGTATGCCAGCCGAACGCGCGGAACTTTTCCGCAATGTCGATGAGCGGCATTATCTCGTCTATGGAGCCGTCTATCTGGTATTTGTTCGAATCCACGAAGCAGTAGAGTTTATCCAGCCCGTACTTGTAAGCTGCCATTGCGGCTTCCCATATCTGGCCTTCCTGTATTTCGCCGTCGCCCAAAAGCACGTAGATGTCGTTGTCCTTCCCGTCCATACGGTACGCGTAGGCCGCGCCTACGGCAAGAGAGAGCCCCTGTCCGAGCGAGCCGGTTGAAAAATCTATGCCCGGCGTCTTGATCCTGTCGCAATGGCTGGGAAGGTGCGTGCCGCCCTCGTTTAGCGTCATCAGCCAGTCCATGGGGAAGAATCCTTTTAAAGCCAGCGCGGCGTAGGCCGTTGGCCCCGCGTGCCCCTTTGATATGACCAGCCTGTCGCGCTCTTCCATATTGGGATTTTTGGGATCGTACCTCATTATCCCTTCGTAGAGCGCCGCGACCAGGTCTGAGCACGAAAGGCAGCCTCCAACATGCCCGAAACCGCGTTTGGCAAGCATTTTCATGATTTCCATACGGATTTCGATGGCAAACTTCTCAGTGTTCTTTATGACCGAACTATCCATTTTCTACCTCCATATATATTGTTGTTCACTACAATCAGGCAAGCGGCGGGGCGTATCATGGGAGTATCCTCAAAAAGAAGCGTTTACGCTTGTCCCGCGCTGCCAAAGTCAATCATCTTCCGCCGGGCGGTCTTTTTTACCGCCTCCTTCATTACTACTGAAACCTCGTTCATTGCCGGGCCGTTATCTTCTATCTCTTTTACGGCCGCCCCGCACGCCGCGATACTTATGTCCGTGTATATGTTGATTTTCTGTATGCCGCTCTCTATGCAATTCTGAATGTCGCTGAGCGAAAGGCCGGAACCGCCGTGCAGCACAAGGTTGGCGTCCGTCAGCGCACGTATTTCCTTAAGGCGCTCTATATCGAGCACCGGCTTTGAGGCGTACACTCCGTGCTCCGTACCTATGGCTATGGCCAGCGCGTCCACGCCCGTGAGCTTTACGAAATCCTGTACTTCCCTGGGTTCGGTGTAAACGTAGCCCCGGCCTTCGCCCGTGCCGCCTTCGTCCAGCGCGACGTGCCCGAGCTCGCCCTCCACCGATACATTGCGCTCGTGCGCGTACTCCGTGAGGGAGGCGCAGCGCTCCACATTTTCTTTGAATGATTTCATGGAGCAGTCGTACATAACCGAGGTGAACCCCACGCCGATGGCTTCTTTTATCACGCTCTCGTCAAACGCGTGGTCCAGATGGAGCGCGACGGGCAGTTTTGACTTTTTGATCATGGGCAGGAGGAACGACGCCACGAGCTCAAGGCTTGCGCAGGGCAGGAGCGCCTGTGCCGTGCCTATTATTATGGGCGATTGGAGTTCTTCGGCGGCTTCGAAAACGCCCAGCGCCAACTCGACGTTAAAAGCGTTGAACATGCCAACGCCGTACTTCTTCGCTCGCGCGTCGTCCAGTACTTCTTTAAGCGTACAAAGCATAAATTGATTTTTCCTTTCGAGTGTAAAAAATA
>JAVBSU010000142.1:0-4930 GCA_031556555.1 Christensenellaceae bacterium | reverse complement strand
CGGGGCGATAGGCGGCATGTCCGTCATAACCTGCGGCATGTTCATGCAGGATTTCGGCATGCCTCCCGCCGTGGCGATAATAGCGGCGCTCATAGTGGGCTGCCTGTGCGGCCTTTTCAACGCCGTTGTAATAACGAAGTTCAAACTCAACGCCTTCGTGGCCACGCTGTCCACCTCGTTCATCTACACAGGGCTTGTAATGGGCATATCCAAGGGCTACCCCTACGCGGACATTGACCCCAACTTCACCGATGTCGGCCGGGGCGATTTTCTGGGCGTGCCCGCCCTCTTCTGGATAATGATCGCCATGGTAATAATAATGGCAATATTCTTTAAATTCACGTTAACCGGCAGGCAGATACTGGCAACGGGCGGCAACAGGGAAGCCGCGCGGCTGTCCGGCGTAAAGACGGACAGGATGGTCATGCTGTGCCACGTCATGTCCGGCCTGTTCGCGGCGCTTGCGGGCGTGCTGTACATTTCGCGCATGGGCAGCGCCACTCCCGCCACCGGCCAGGACTGGATGCTCATTTCCTTCGCAGTCTCCATAATTGGTGGCACATCGCTGAACGGCGGCGTGTTTTCCGCGGTGGGCCTCGTGTGCAGCGGCTTCATGATGGCCATAATAAAGAACGGCCTCGTGATGCTGGAAGTGAACCAGTACTTTGAACAGACCTTTTTGGGGCTCATCATACTGCTTGCGGTCGCGGTGGAAAGCATCCGCAAAAAGTACGTTGGCGACCGCTTCGACAATTAGCGGAAAAGGGGCGTCCGGTATGCTGGAAGTAAAGAACATAAGCAAATCATTTCCCGGCGTCATGGCATTGAGCGGCGTAACGCTCACCTTTTCGCCCGGCGAGATACACGCGCTTTTAGGCGAGAACGGCGCGGGCAAGTCCACCCTTATAAAAATCGCCTGCGGCATTTACAAAGCCGACGCGGGCGAAGTGCTCATAAACGGCGAAAAGATGCATTTTCGGCATTTTAGCGACGCCCTCGAAAACGGGCTGGCCATAGTCAACCAGGAAATACAGGTCATCCCCGAGAGCACCGTCGCCGAAAACATCATGCTGGACAAGCTCGAAAAGTACCGGCGGCGCGGCTTTATAAGCTGGAAGGCAGTGGAGCGCGACGCGGCTGAAAGCCTTTCTCGCGTGGGGCTTCGCCTTGATCCAAAGACGCGCATCGGCGGGCTTTCCGCGGCGCAAAAGCAGCTCATACAGATAGCCAAGGCGCTTGCGCTTAACGCCAGGATACTCATACTTGACGAGCCCACATCCTCGCTTACGCAGTCGGAGGCGGACAACCTTTTTAAGATACTGCGCGAACTAAAGGGCGCGGGCGTCACCATCGTCTTCGTGTCCCACAAACTGGAGGAAGTCCTTGCGCTGTGCGGCAAGCTGAGCGTGCTGCGGGACGGCAAGTACGTTGGTACCCGTGACTGCGCGGGCATGACCAAGCAAGAGATAATAAAGATGATGATAGGGCGGGAAACGAACGACAGCTTCCGCGGCTTCCTTGATATAGACGAGAGCGATACCGTGCTTGAGGCGAAGCACATCAGCAGCAAAAACCAGTTCGACGACGTGGGCTTCAGCCTTAAAAAGGGCGAGATACTAGGGTTCTACGGGCTGGTGGGCTCCGGCCGCACGGAGCTTGCCAAAATATTGATCGGGGACGCCAAACGCGACAGCGGCGAGATAACCGTGAACGGCCAGACGGCGGATATATCGAGCGTGGCGGACAGCTTCTTAAAGTACAGGATAGGCTACGTGTCCGAAAACCGCAAGGAAGAAGGCCTTATACTTCAGGAAACCATCAAAACCAACATGGGCATAACCATCTGGCGGAACTTAAGGGACAAGGTCATCCGCTTTATAAACCTTAGAAAGGAAACCGAAGCCGTTCAGGCCAGCGTGGACCAGCTGGACGTCCGGGCGACGTCCATAATGCAGATAGTGGGCAATCTTTCGGGCGGCAACCAGCAGAAGATAAGCATTGGAAAATGGCTGGCCGCCGACTGCGAAATACTCATAATAGACGAGCCGACCGTGGGCGTGGACGTGGGCGCGAAGGAGTATATTTACGACATAATATGGCATCTGGCGAACGACCTCAAAAAATCCATCATACTCATTTCGTCGGATATGCCCGAACTCATACACCTTTCAAGGAGGATACTGGTGTTCAAGGAATTCAAGATCGTGGGCGAGATCGGCGGGCTCAATAGCAAAGAACACGCTTCTCAGGAAGTGGCGTCCATGATCGGCAACTACCTAGCGTAATGTTTTGGCTTATGCCAACTTTAAACAAAAGAAAAGGAGAACTGAAATGAAAAAAATCGGAATAGTGGCGCTGGTACTGGTAGCGCTCATGGCGTTCGCCCTTATTGGCGGAGGGTTCGCCGCCTCGGAAGACCCGGCGTCTTACGAAGGGCTTCTCGCGTGGTACTATCCCTTCCCGCACGTGTTCGGCGAAGGCTGCAAGGCCGGCGTGGACGCTTACGTGGAAGAGACGGGCATACCCATCAAAGTCATGATCGGCCCCGACTTCACGCAGGAGAGCGAGAACGAGAAAGTGGAAGCGCTGCTTTCGCAGGGATACCAGTATTTCGGCATCTTCGGAGTTGACGGCGCGGGCAGCAACGGCCTCTACCAGGAGATCGTCGATGCGGGCGGCATGGTTAACAACCTGGGCTGGGATTCGGCGCAGCCCACTCCCGCCAGCCACCTCATATCCACAGACATCGGCAAGTCCGCCGAAATGGGAATGGAGTACCTCGCGGAGCTGATGGGTTACGAAGGCAAAGTCATGGCCTGCTACGGCCCCATCGTGGACACGACCTTCCCCACCCGCCAGAACGCGGTCAACAGCGTTATCGCAAAGTATCCCGACATGGAACTCGCGGTTGAGCTTACTGACATGATCACCAACGAAGACGCGCTCATGAAAATGGAAGACGGCCTTACCTCGCACGAGGGCGAAATAGACGGCATCATATCTTTAGGAGCCAACAGCAGCACGGCGGCGTGCACGATACTTGACGAAATGTACTCAAAGGGCGCGGACCGCATGTATTCGGTGCTCATCGACATGGACGACACGATCTCAAACGCCATATCTAACGGCGTAATCGACGCCACCATCGTTCAGAACGAGTACGGCATCGGCTACATCTCGGGCGAAGTGCTTAAGCTCCAGGCCGACGGCTACAAGCCCAAGGAAGGCGCTTACCACATAGACACAGGCATAGTGGTCGTGACCAAAGACAACATCGGCGACTACGCGGGCGACCTTGAAGCCGTCACCCAGCAGATACTTGGCACACTCACCACCAGCTACATGGAAAAAGCTGAGTAAAATTATCCAAAAAGAAATAACAGCAGTCTGGGCCGGAGCTTCGCAATACAATTCCGCTGACACAGTATTGCGGAGTTCCCGGACAGCCTGGCGAGGTAGATATGAAGACGATTGTATGTTTCGGCGACTCCAACACATATGGCTATAATCCTGAAAACCGCGGCAGGTTCAGTTACGGCGAGCGGTGGACGGGCATCCTCCAGCAAAAGCTGGGCGGCGGTTTCCGCGTTATCGAAGAGGGCCTCAACGGCAGGACGACCGTGTTCGACGACCCTATAGAGGGCGACAAAAGCGGAAAAAACCACCTTATGACCTGCATCTACACGCACTCGCCCATCGATCTTCTGATAATCTTCCTCGGCGCGAACGACCTCAAGACGCGCTTTGGACTTACGGTGGACGACATTGCCCTGGGGGCGGACCGCCTCGTGAAAATGGCAAAGGGAGTCGACCAGAGCGACCTGTCCCGAGTCTCAAGAATACTTCTCATATCGCCCGTACCGCTCAAAAGCGAACTGGCGGACGAAGTAACGCTGATGTTCGGCAGCGGGGAACTTCGCGAAAAAAGCCTGCTGCTCGCCGAACGGATGGAGAGAACCGCGCAGGCGAACAACGTCGGTTTCCTCAAGGCGGGCGACTACGCCTCCGAGCTGGACGGCATCCACCTTTCCGCCGAAGGACACAGCCTCTTAGCGGGCGATATCCACTCCAAACTGATCGAGATGGGCCTCTGAAAACTTATTGCCAAGCCGCCATCGCTTCAAGTATCAAATCAGCCGTATCCCTGTTTTGTTCTTCCCAGCTTATTCCGGCGGGTCCGTCGCCCGACTGCCCGCCGTAGCATCCAAAGCCCGCGTGGTTGCCGCCCTCTATTATCTCAAAGGCGGAGTCCGCCGGATAATACGGCAAGGCTTCCTCCGCCTTATCATGATCCAGCACCTCATCATTGCTGCCGTCGATGTACAATCCAAAAATATCCAGTCCGGACAGGTCTTTGTACGGATAAGAACCCAGGAACGCTATCCCCATGACCTTTTCCGGGTTGTCGTGGACGAACATACTGGCCGCCGTGCCTCCCAGCGAGTGCCCGGCTATCACCCATTCGCCTATGTCCGGATTGTTATCCAAAACTTTTTGGGCCACGTTGGGGTCAAAAATGGCCAGATGGAACGGCACGCTCACTATCGCGACCGTATAGCCGCCTTCATTCAGCATCTGGGCCAGCGGGGCGTAAGCTTTCCCGGCCACTTTTCCGCCGGGATAAATAATTATGCCTTCATTGCCGCTACCGTAGAAATAAAGGCCGCCGTCCACTTCTTCCATCTGTTCCGCTACAGCTTGCGCCTGGGGCAGCGCGCGCGAATACGTCCCCACATAAATAAAGAATATCGCGGCTATCGCGCCCACAACAATAACAGGGATTAGTATTTTACGTTTCTTTTTTGTACTCCGCATTTCACACGCCCCGCTCTTTCAGGATATTATTGCTACTATTGGACACTAAAAAAGACGGCAATAGCGCCGTCCTTTCCAGTATAATACTAATCACTGATTGAAATGCCGATAGATT
>JAVBSU010000151.1:0-4459 GCA_031556555.1 Christensenellaceae bacterium | reverse complement strand
AATGGCCTTGATTTCCACAACCACTCACGGCAAAAATGCTTTTGCACCGCCCCTTACACGCTGGCGATATAAGAGATCAGTTCCAGCACCTTGCAGGAATAACCCCACTCGTTGTCGTACCAGGCGACGAGCTTCACGAAGTTGTCGTTAAGGCTTATGCCCGCGCCCGCGTCGAATATGCTGGTAAGCGGGCAGCCGATGAAGTCAGAAGATACCACGGCGTCTTCCGTGTAGCCGATGATGCCTTTGTATTCTTCAGACTCGGAAGCCTTTTTCATGGCGGCTTTGATGTCGTCGTAGCTGGCGCCCTTCTCCAGCCTGCAAGTTAAGTCGACTACCGAAACGTCGGCGGTGGGCACGCGCATGGACATGCCGGTAAGCTTGCCGTTCAGCGAGGGAATGACCTTGCCGACCGCTTTGGCCGCGCCTGTAGAGCTGGGGATTATGTTGAAAGCCGCGCCGCGGCCGCCGCGCCAGTCTTTTTTGCTGGGGCCGTCGACTGTCTTCTGTGTGGCTGTGGTGGCGTGTACTGTGGTCATAAGGCCTTCGACTATGCCAAAGTTGTCGTTTATGACCTTTGCCAGGGGAGCCAGGCAGTTGGTTGTGCAGGACGCGTTCGAAATTATATTCATGGAAGGATCGTAAGACTTGTTGTTAACGCCCATTACGAACATGGGGGCGTCCGCCGAAGGAGCGGAGATAACAACTTTCTTGGCGCCCGCGTCGAGGTGGGCTTTCGCTTTGTCCGTGGTTGTGAAGACGCCAGTGGATTCTACGACATAATCCGCGCCGATGGCTCCCCAGGGGATGTCTACGGGGTTCATTTTGTCGTAGACCTTTATGTCCCTGCCGTTAACCTTGATGGAGCTGCCGGTGTGCGAGACATCGCCGGAAAAACGTCCGTGCACTGTGTCGTACTTGAGCATGTATTCCATGTAGGGGGGGTCGATAAAGGGATCGTTGATTCCTACGACCTCGATGTCGGGGTTGGAGAGCGAGGCCCTGAATACCAGCCTGCCTATTCTGCCAAATCCATTGATACCAACTTTGATTGCCATAAAATTGTCCTCCTAATATTTATAAAAAATTTCACAACTAACATTATATTAGATTCTCCGCCGGTTTGCAAGACCGGACAGGCGGGAAGGCCTCTGCTTGCAAGCCGCTCAACGCCGCGCGCATGATTTAAGCTTACGAACCTGCGGTCTTTGGTTAATGAATTTTTTTATACTAACGGGCTTTTTACTTGACTCGCGGCTCCATAACATATAAAATGGAAGTACAAGAATAATAAATATGGGATTAATTATGCAATGACAAACAGAGATGATTTCTACGAATATGAACGGCGGCGTAACGTGGCAAGGGACAGCTATACGATGAACAAAATCCACGTGTGTGTGGACGTTCAGAACAAAAAGGAAATACGCGGCAGGGTTTACCATGAGAATTTGCCGCAGGCCAGATATTTCGAGGGTGCGGCCCAGCTTCTGCTTTCGATAGAGGATTTCCTCGACGAAGCGAACTATCCGGCCAAATCCACGGAAAACCGCTATTTTATTAAGCCGAGGAAGTATGATATGCCCGACGAACCAAACGCCGTTGAAAACAGGGAAAAGGGAAAGAGAGCCACTTTCATAGTCCAGGTGCAGTACAGGCAGAATTCGACATGGCAGGGGAAAGTGAAGTGGATCGAAAAGGATCTTGAGCATTCCTTCAGGAGTGCCCTCGAACTTATTAAGCTCATAGACAGCTCAATAGAAGAAACCTGATACAGGCTTCAGGTAAACTTCCTGTAATCTTCACTCACCCGTCATATTGGCGGGTTATTATTTAACCGTAGTAATACTATTCTTCGATTAAAAAAGATACTATCTTTTTAATCCGGCAATCTATGATTGCCGCTGCGGCAAAGCCGCAGGAAGCCAGTATTGAACGGCGTTTCGGCGGCAATAGCCGCCCCGTGACAATGGCGCGGAATTTAAAATGATTAGTATCATTTTAAATTGAAACTAGTATAAGAACGGCCAGCCCGGAATGAGAAGGGATAAGCGGGGTGTTGTCTATACGGTTAAAGTAATACTGGGTAAGAGGTTTCACGTTAATAAGCCGGCCCGGTGAAAACCAGGCCGGCTTTTTCAACGCCCGTATCCGGCGGGGCGGTTGCTTATTTATAATAAGACCCACCCTCGCCGAACATAACATCCACCATAAAGTCCATGTCGTCCTGGCCGGGCATTTGCCCTGAGCTAATCTCACTATCAAAGAAGATCATCTGCGCGCCTTCGGGATCGTACTTGGGCCACTCCACCCCTGAAGGCGTCTCGCCGTTGGGGTCGCCGTACTTTATAAAGTTGGCCCACCTCGCGTGCATTTCGTCCGAAAGCGCCTGCTGCTCCGCGTCAGGATTCTCAAGGTTGCCAAAGGCGTAAGGTATCTCGCTGCCGTGGGACGCGCCCAGGCCCGCTTCTATGCTTTCGCCGGTGGCATAGTTGAACTTATATGCGTAGACGTTTTGGCCGCTTTCCGCGAGGGCGTCGCCGAAAGGTTTCATGACCGCGCTGAACATGCCGTAAGTCAGTATCTGCCTCGCCCTGTCGCCCGAAGTGTTATCATCGTCAACGGGGAAGCGTTCCAGCACAGATTTTGAAGCGCCGTAGCCGTACATCCGGCTGGCCAGCATCTCGTACCTCTCCTGCGTCGTGTCGCTGGGAACGAATATTGAGCCCTCGTCCGCGTTGTAGCCCCAAAGGAGGTCCACTTTGTTGAATTCTCCCGACTGCAATGCGCCGTACATATCGGTTGGCATCACGTAGCCGTCGTAAACGGGTATCATCATGAAGGCGGGGGTGGTCGTGAAATCAACGTTCAGGGGGCAGAGCTGGCTCAAGACACTTGCGTCCGCCTCACGGAGTTTTTCAAGCCCGGCCGCGTCATCCGCCGCGCCGAACTCGTAAGCCATCATATTGCAGACTTCCGCGCTGCGGTCAAGGTCGCCGCGCGCGTAGTAGCTGTTGCCCGGCACGCCCAGCATTGTGCCGCTTTCCAGTATCGCCGCCTGGAACAATCCTTCCGCGAGCGGGCTTGTTATGAGCCCGGAGACAGAATAGGAACCCGCCGACTCGCCGCCGATGGTCACCCTTGAGGGGTCGCCGCCGAACGCTTCGATGTTTTCCTGTACCCACTCAAGCGCTTTTATCTGGTCGAGTATGCCCCAGTTGCCGGTTGTGCCGTACTGGCCATACGTCTCCTGCGAGGCGAAAAAGCCCAGCGCGTTCACGCGGTAGTTGAAAGACACTGTTACAATGCCGTCTTTGGCGAAGTTCGTACCGTCGTAATTGGGTTCGGAACTGCTCCCCTGAGCGAAAGCGCCGCCATAGATCCATACGTAGACGGGAAGCTGCACATCGGATGTGTGCTCGGGCGCCCACACGTTTATTGTGAGGCAATCTTCCGACATGGGCATGCCATCGCGGGGGCTGGCCTGCACGGGGGTCGGGCCGAACTCCGTGCAATCCAGCGTTCCGGTCCATGGTTCAACGTTTTCCGGCGGGGCGAAGCGCAGTTCGTCGACAGGCGGCTGCGCAAAAGGTATACCTTTGAACATGTTTATGCCGTCCACCTGCTCGCCGCGTATGGGCCCGCCGGATATCGTTAGCTCCACGTCAGTCCCCGAAACGGACGCATCCTCCGCATGCGCGGCAGCCCCCAAAAAGAACGCGGCGCAGAAAATAAGCGACAGAACACATACACTTATCCTTTTAGTCATTGTGTTTCCTCCAATCTGGTATTTATTGGTTGGTTGAATTTAGTTCAGTAAAAATGCATATATATTATACCATAAAACGGCAGGCTTAACAATTTGAAATATTTACAATTATAGCGTTGAAATCGACATAAAAAACTATTATACTTAGAACTCGACGGTTTATTTTAATATTAAGGAAGGAAACGAATGAAAAAAGTTTTAGCGATAATTATGGCGGCGGCGGTGCTGGCGTCGTTAACGGCTTGCTCCGTTGGCCAAAAGGACGGAAACGGGGAGCAGGCGGACGGCGCGAAAAAGGATGCCGTTACGGTGAACTTCCTCAACTGGGGCGATTACATAGACCCTGAAGTGATCCCCGAGTTTGAGGCGGAGAATCCCAATATAAAAATAAACATGACGACTGTTGACTCGAACGAAGCCATGCACGCCATAGTTTCGACGGAGGGTTCGGCCATAAACGTTGCGCTGCCTTCGGAATACATGATACAGCGGATGATGGAAGAAGAGCTTTTAGCGGAGATAGACACGTCAAAGCTGGAAAATTTTGAGTACGTGCAGGATTTCGCAAAGCAGAACTGCGGTTACGACCCGGACGCGAAGTATTCGCTGCCATACTCCTGGGGAACGTTTGGCATACTTTACAACAGCACGCTCACCGACGGCGAGGTCACGGGTTGGGACGCGCTTTTC
>JAVBSU010000157.1:0-14668 GCA_031556555.1 Christensenellaceae bacterium | reverse complement strand
TACGGCTTACGTAGCCTACGTGCCGCGGCCCGTGATCGGTATAGCCGATGACCCTAAGGTAGCTGTTCGACTTGTCCACCAGCGTTCTAAGCCGCTGGTTGTTCACTATTTCCTCAAATGATATTTTAGCCATTTAGTCCTGCCTGTGATTCCCCTCAAGTTTTCCCAATATAACAAGCGCGGCGTCGATGTCCGCCCCTGTGAGCCCGCACAGCGCGCTCAGCCTTTCCGCCTCGCCCCGGCGGGCCAGCGCAATGTATAGTATTGCGGCCGCGAGTTCAGGCGCGGGCTCGTCAAAAGCGTCCGGCTCCCCGCTCTCAAGGCAGTTCCCAAGGACGTCTACCGCGCTCCTCATGACGTTTTCAGAATAATGCTCCCTCGCAACGTCCCTCAGGATATTGTAAAGTTCTATATAGTTCTCACCGATATTCTTTTGATTTTTATCGTAAGCGCCGACCTTCACTTCCACCACTTCACCGTCAACGTAAGCGATGTACGGTTCCTGCGCGCCCATGCGCTTCAGCAACACAAAAACGTCGTTCTTGACGTTGTCCGGCTGCTCCCGCTTCAGCAAAAAGTCCCTTAGGAGCTTTTCCGCCCGCTTATCGGCAAAACCTGCCACCATGCCCACCAGTGCGCGCTTTATGTTGTCGTCGCCATACTCAAGCCCCCAGAGTATGGTATTCATGAACTGCCTGTCGCTCTTCCACATGCTCATGAATTCCTTGTCCGGCAGTTTTATACAGTCGGTGGGGGAGCGTATTTTTTTCTTGGCTTCCTCCGCCGGCACCTGGTAAACATACTCCATTTCCATGAACTTGCCCGGATTCTTGAATTCCCGGTTTATCATTATAATGTAGTATTCGGCAATAACGCCCGGATAGTCCAGCTTTTTTATATCGTAGAGGAGGTTCATCGCCTCCTTCAGCCTGCCCGTGTTGTGCAGCGCGGCGGCGAGGTAAAAAAGCGTCTTTTCCTCGTAGGGGTTGTGCTCTAGAAGCTTTTTCAACAGCCTCGCGGCTGACTCGTGCATTTTGAGTTCGCAAAGCGTTATGGCGGTTTTGTAGAGGTCTTCTTCCGAAGCGGACTTTTGGGCCATGGCCGCGCTTATGTAGTTTTCCGCTTCCTCTTTTTTGCCCTGCTCGTTCATGAAAACAGCCATGTTGCAGTTCGCGTGGACGTTGTTTGGGTTTTGTGAGAGCACGCCTTTAGTGACTTCTATGGCCGCCTCAGTGTCCTTGAGGCAGTAATGCGCCAGCGCCAGATTGTTCCTCGCGTAGGCCATATCAACGTCGTCCTCCGGTATTTTTTCCAGCACTTCGACCGCCTGCTCATAGTTCGTTGCGTCCAGGTGCTTTTTGCCCTCATCCGCCATGCGGAAGTCCTCGCTGCTGTTGTAACTGTCTATAAAAGACTGTATGTTCTTTGAGTTGAAGTAGAACAGGAAATCCTCCACTTCTTCCTGGTAGTCCCCTTCAGGATACATGGCGAGGTACTTGTCAAAGCTCTCGCGCGCCTTCTCCACGTCATCCAGTCCCATGAAGTTGCAACCCAGGCAGAAAAAACAGTCGCCGGCAAGATCGTCCCCGTTTTCTATTATCTCAAAAATGACCCGGTTGGATTCCTCGTACTTGGCAAGCTCCGTAAGTATCTCGGCAAGGCACAGCAAATACTCGCCATTGTCCGGTTCCATGTCAACAGCCTGCCTTATGCTGCTGAGCGCGCTTATAAATTCGCTCTCATCCATCAGTTTCTGAGACAACCTGTAATAAAAATCGGCAGGTTGGTAAAATTCTATAATATTATTGTCAAATTTCTTTGCTTCTCTTTCCTGCATGTCTTATCAGCTCTTCCAGTTCACTTTCGTCAAATTCGTAAACCTTATTACAAAAATGACACGTTATAGTGGCTCCTTTATCATTTTCTATCATATCCCGTATCTCATTTTCACCCAGCGAAGCGAGGACTTTATAAAGCCGCTCCCGTCCGCAGTCGCACTCGTACACGGGCGTCAGTGCCTCCAGTATTTTAAGGTGCATCCCGCTGAATATCCTTGCCAGCGAGCCTTTCACGCCGTCCTGCAAGAGGTAGAGCGCGTAGTTGCGCACTTTGGAGATCCTGTCCTCTATCTCATTGAGCGTCTGTTCACCGCAGCCGGGAAGCGGCCTTATGATTATACCGCCCGCGTCCACCACGGACATGTCGGTCTCCAGCCACGTGTTCACGTACACGATCGAAGGCTGCTGCTCTGACGTCAAAAGATACTGCGCGACATCTTCGCCTATCTCACCGGAAACCAGCGGAACCATGCCTGTATATGGTTCTTTTAGCCCGGTATCCCGCGCTATTGTTATATTCCCTTTCGAACCCACCGCCCCGCTGATGTCGAAGCCGCCTTTATCCGACGGCAGGGACTCCACTGCGGGATTGCCCATGTATGCTTTTATTCTAAGCCCGGCGTTGCCCACAGCCATTACCGTTCCCGACGGGCCACCGCCGTTTATCATTAGCGTAAGCTTGTCCGTGGGGTTTTTGAGCGTCGCGCACAGCATTGTAGTTGCGGCTATCGTCCTTCCCAGTATTATGGTTCCGGCGGGAGATGTCCCGTGCGTCACCCGCGCGCACTCGGCCATTTCCGAAACATCGCAGGCGTATACCGCCGCCTCCTCGTTTAAAAGCCCCTTTATCAAAACGTCATTCATTCGCGATTCCCTTTTTTGCTATAAACTGTATTCTTTCGGCCTCATTGCTCTCCCTTCGCCTTGTAGCGAAGCCATAGCTCACCGCCTCAGTAAATCCCCCGCTTCTCAGGGCGTCCAGTACCAGTTCCGCGCTCCACGCTTTTTGAACGTGCCGCTCGTCGTACCTTCCGTACAGCCCGCCGCAGGGCTCGAAGAGGGTTATGTCCATAGTCACCGTGGCCGCCTCTTCGTCAGAAGTGTTTTGCCACAACACGGTCCCTTCGTCCGAATCGTCGTAGAAAAACCCGGTTCCGATAACGTCCATTAGCTTATGCCGGGAGCTTATGTCGAACAGGAACGCTCCGCCCGGCCTTATGTTCGCACAGGCGTTTTTAAAGAAACAGCGCAGCGCGCCCTCGTCCGTAATATAGTTCACGCCGTCGCAGGCGCAGACCGCCGCGTCCGCTGGTTTGTTCAGCCTGAATCCGGTCATGTCCGCCTCCACCAGCACAGCCCTTGCGGCGTTCTTCCTGAGCTTTTCCGCAGCCACTCCCAGCATGGGGTTCGATATATCCACAGCGGTCACACCATAACCCCGCTTCACGAGTTCCAGCGTCAGGCTGCCGGTGCCGCAGGCATACTCCAATATGCTTTCCGCCGCTCCTCCGGCAATATGCTCAACGATGAGCCTATCTATGTAGTCCGCCCAGTCCTCGTACGAGACGTCGTACATGAAGTTGTCGTAAACGCGCGCGAGCTTCCCGTACTGTTCCTCTCCGCCCCCGCAACCGTCAATAATCGCCATATATAGATTCTACCATATTTCCGTACAATTTTACATATAAACAAAGTATTCAAAAAAAATTTGCATATTCACCGCGCGAATGCTATAATACCATCCATAAACACAGTATGAGGCGCGTTTACGTAAGAGTAATCCGGAAAGAGGCCATCGGCGGCCGTGAGAAACCGGTCGAAAGGACGTGACGCCGAAGGCCGTCGGGCTGCCGGGTTCCACGGTCTGGGCATGCGGAAAATATCCGTATGACTGTCATTGTATTATTATACAATGTTGCGCTGCTGGTGGACCCTGTCGTAGTATGGGGCTGATTAAAGGGCGCATGTGCGCCTGTTTTTGTATATAACTATAAGGAGTGTTTTTCATGAAAAAGTACAATCTCGCCGTAGTGGGAGCAACCGGCATGGTCGGCAGGAAGTTTATCCAGGTGCTGGAGGAACGCAACCTCCCCATAAACAACTACTATTTTTTCGCCAGCGCGAGGAGCGCGGGCAAGAAGATACTGTTCATGGGCAAGGAATACACGGTGCTGGAGCTCAACAAGGAGAACCTTGAGGGCAAAAACATCGACATAGCGCTGTTCTCCGCTGGGGCGGGCACAAGCAAGGCCTTCGCGCCCATAGCGGCGGAACTGGGAATCCTCGTTATCGACAATTCCAGCGCCTGGCGCATGGATAAAAAAGTGCCGCTCGTCGTGCCCGAGGTCAACGCGCAGGATATCAAACGCAACAACGGGATAATAGCCAATCCCAACTGCTCTACAATACAGGCGGTAGTTGCCTTAAAGCCGCTCTACGACAAGTACGGCATAGAGCGCGTAATCTACTCCACCTACCAGGCGGTATCAGGCGCGGGCATGGGCGGCTACCGCGACCTTGAGGACGGCATCGCCGGGGACAAGCCCAAAAAGTTCCCCTACCCCATTTTTGGCAACTGCCTGCCGCAGATAGACGTGTTCACCGACGACGGTTACACGAAGGAAGAAGTAAAGATGATAAACGAGACGCGCAAAATACTCGGGGACGACGGTTTAAGGATAACAGCAACAACAGTCCGGGTTCCCGTGTTCCACGGCCATAGCGAGTCCATAAACGTAGAGCTCAAAAAGCCTTTTGAAATAGAAGAGCTAAAGCAGGCGCTCGCAGACTTCCCCGGCCTTATAGTCATGGACGAAGTCAAGGAAGGCGAGGCCAAGGGAGTCTACCCCATGCCGCTACACGCAACCGACAAGGACGAAGTCTTCGTGGGCCGCATAAGGCGGGATAATTCCGTCGAGAACGGCGTGAACCTCTGGGTCGTTGCCGACAATATCCGCAAGGGCGCGGCGACCAACGCCGTACAGATAGCCCAGACTTGGATCGCCATGCAGGAATAGAAAGGAAACGCAAATGATATTTAATGGTTCATGCGTAGCCATATGCACTCCGTTCAACGAGGGCGGCATTAACTTTGATACTTTTGAACGGCTGGTGGAATTCCAGATCGAAAACAAAACGGACGCGATAGTCGTCTGCGGCACAACCGGCGAGCCCTCCACCATGACCGGCGGCGAGAAAAAATCTGCCGTCGAATTCGTGGTGCGCACAGTTGCCGGCCGTGTGCCCGTCATAGCGGGAGTGGGCGGCAACAATACGGCCGATGCCGCGAAGAATGCCCGGCACGCGGAAGACGCGGGCGCGAACGGTATTCTGGCCGTTACTCCCTACTACAACAAGTGCAACAAGGACGGCCTCACCGGCCACTTCGCCGCCATCGCGGACGCTTCCTCACTGCCGCTCATAGTTTACAACGTGCCCGCGCGCACCAACGTAAACGTGACGCCCGAAATGTTCGCCCGCCTGTGCGAGCATAAAAACATCGCGGCAATAAAGGAAGCCTGCGCGGACATGTGCCAGATAGTCGAACTCGCACGGCTCATTGCGGGCCGCGCGGACATATACAGCGGCACGGACGAGATAACCGTGCCCATCATGTCGCTGGGCGGCGCGGGGGTGATCTCCGTAATGGCGAACATAGCGCCCCGCTACATGCACGACATGGTCAAAAGCTACATCGGCGGAGATACGAAAACCGCCGCCAGGATGCAGCTCGACGCCAATCCACTCATAAGCGCGCTGTTCTGCGAGGTCAATCCAATACCCGCCAAAACGGCGCTGGGGCTCATGGGGTACGATATGGGCGAATTCCGCCTGCCGCTGGCCCCCATGGATGAGGCGAACTTAAGCGTGCTCAAACGCGAAATGCGGGCTTTTAATCTAATAGACTGAGGTTTTTGCATATGACTGATATAATCATAAGCGGCGCAAACGGCAAGATGGGCCGCATGCTATTAAGCGCCATCGCCGAAACGGACGGGATTAACGCCGTAGCCGGGCTGGACGTAGGACCGGGCGGCAGCGGGAGTTTTCCCGTCTACACATCCTTTGGCGAAGTGGCGGAGCGCGCCGACGTAATCATAGATTTTTCACGCCCCTCGGCGCTTTTAAGCCTGCTCCAGTACGCGGAGGAAAAGCAGCTCGGCCTGGTGCTCGCCACAACCGGTTACACGGACGAGGACAGCGCCATTATAAACGACTTCGCAAAACGCGTTGCCGTGTTCCGCTCGGCCAACATGTCGCTCGGCGTGAACCTCCAGATATCCCTTGCCGCACGGGCCGCGAAGATACTGGACGGTGGCTTCGACATTGAAATAATCGAAAAGCACCACAATATGAAAGTCGACTCGCCCAGCGGCACAGCGCTTTCGATCGCGGAAACCATAAACAGCGCGCTTGGCCACAGCAACGAGTTCGTGTACGGCCGGCATTCAAAAACGGACAAGCGCGGCAATAATGAAATAGGCATACACGCCGTGCGGGGAGGAACTACCGTCGGCGAGCACGACGTGCTGTTTTTCGGCCCCGGCGAGGTGCTGGAGATAAACCACCGCGCCAGCTCGCGCATGGTATTCGCGCAGGGCGCTTTAAAAGCCGCCCGTTTCATCCACGGCAAGCCCGCCGGGCTGTATTCAATGAACGATATTTTCGCCGAAATATTTGACGTGTGAGGTAGCTCCGAGTGGAGAAATACGACGTAGCGGTAATCGGAGGCGGGATAAGCGGCATAATGGCGGCTTACCGGCTTACCGAGCGCAATCCCTCGCTTAATGTGGTATTGCTGGAAAAGGGCCGCGAAATAACAAAGCGCAAATGCCCTATCATAACGAACGCCGCGTCTTCCTGCATAAAGTGCGCTTCCTGCGCGATAATGGAAGGCATGGCGGGCGCGGGCGCTTTTTCCGACGGCAAGTACGTTATATCAACCGAATACGGCGGCTGGCTAACTGAATTTCTGGATCCCAAAACGCTGATAGACTACATCGAACAGGCGGACGGCCTTCTAATGTCCTACGGCGCCACCAAGGAACGCTTCATGCCCAGCGACGAGCTGAAATCCCTTTGCTTAAAACAGGATCTGCACATGGCACAGGCACAGCTAAAACACCTCGGTACGGACGAGAACTTCAACACCATGCGCAAAATGATAGAGGCCGTCAGCGAAAAATGCACCGTGATGACAGGCGTCAATGTTACGGACGTTGACGGACACAAGCATGTGTTATCCGCCGAAGACGGCAGGGTGTTCGCCGCGGACGACATAATTTTTGCGGTGGGGCGCGCGGGCAGCCTCTTCTTCGCCGACTGGTGCCGCAAAAACGGCATTGGCCTCATAAACAACCAGGTGGATATCGGCGTGAGGGTGGAACTTCCCTACCTTATATGGGAGCACTTCTCCAAACAGATCTACGAGCCTAAAATATGGTACCGCGGCAAAACGTACGGGGACACGACGCACATGTTCTGCTTTAACGAAAAAGGCAGCGTCGTCACCGAAAACACGGGCGGCGTGCTGACCGTAAACGGCCACGCTTACAGGGACAAAGCGAAAAAAACCGAGAACTCCAATTTTGCGCTGCTGACGACCATGCGCTTTACCGAGCCCTTTAAGGAACCAATAGAATACGCCCGCCACGTGGCCAGCCTTGCCAACCTTATAAGCGGCGGCAGCGTCCTCGTCCAGAGGCTGGGCGACCTTACGGAAGGCCACCGGACTAACGCAAAGCGTTTAAAAGCGTCCACTACCCGCCCCACCTTAAACGCAGTGCCGGGCGATCTTAGCCTGTGCCTGCCCAAACGGCAGCTGGACAATATAATCGAAACGCTGTACGCGCTCGATAGCGTCGCTCCGGGAACCGCCAATTACGACACGCTGCTTTACGGCGTTGAGTGCAAGTACTACTCCGCGCGGCCCGAAAGCGAAGATTTTGAACTTAGCGGCCTTGAGCGCGTCTACGCCACGGGCGACGGCGCGGGTTTCACGCGGTCGCTCTCCCAAGCCGCCGCCAACGGACTTTACGTGGCGGATAAGATACTGGCGTCAAGGTAGGTGTCCATTAATGCCCTATTGTCCAAATTGCGGATATGAATACGATAAAGGGTTCACACACTGCTCCGACTGCGGTACGCAGCTTGTCGGCGCGCTGCCCCCAACTTCCCAGGAGTACGGCCCGGAGCCCCGCCCTGAGACAAAAAAAACTTTTCTGATTAAAACCAAAGATGATGATGAGAGCAACAAGGTTGTGAACCTGTTGAACCGGAACGCCATCCCGGCGTATGTGCAGGATGATGAAACGGGAGCTTATTCGGACTTCCCATTCGGTTTTTCCGAACACGGAAACAGCATGTACGTTGAGGAAGACGAGTACGAGGAAGCGGCAGAAATCATAAACGAAGTATTTCCTGATGCCCAAGACCCCAAAACCGCCGCCGCGCTTGAGCAGGAAGTGCGGGAAAAAGCCGCGAAAATACGCAAATGGGCCGGCATAGGGCTTATCCTTTTCGGCTCGATCTATTTATTATGGTACTTTTTCAGGTAGGAGGGAGCACGCCATGTCAGAAGTTCAATACAAAGTTATTTACTTCGCCGGGGGATGTTTCTGGGGCGTTGAAGAATACTTTTCGCGCATACCCGGCGTTATGGAAACGTCGGTAGGCTACGCGAACGGCAACACGGAGAACCCTTCGTATGAAGACGTATGTTACCGCGATACCGGCCACGCCGAGGCTGTCGAAGTTACATACGATCCGGCACGCATACCGCTTTCCGGACTAGTCGAAGCTTTCTTTAAGATTATCGACCCTCTGAGCCTCAACAGGCAGGGTAACGATGTGGGCAGCCAGTACCGCACGGGTATTTACTACATTGACGCCGCCGATGCTGAGTTTATAGCCGGCGTTGTCGCGGAAGAACAGAAAAAATACGCGCGCCGCATCGCAACCGAAGTCGAGCCGCTAAAGAACTACTATCCCGCCGAAGGCTACCATCAGGATTACCTCAAGAAAAATCCAAACGGCTACTGCCACATCAATTTAGATAGGTTTTAGAACCAATCAATTCAAGGGGTATTCCTTTGGGGTCAAGGAGCCTACGGCAGATTTTATTGTTCGCCTGCGATGACTCAGGGGCTACGCCCCTAGAACCCCAAGACCCGTCTCTTTTTAACTTCCCGAACAAACCCACTCTGAGAGGTTATGCCGGGGAAAACCCGATGGCGTCAGATAGCCAGAGATAGGGGGCGTGGGGGAACGGAGTGTCCACCACGCTTCTTCTTTGGTACTTTCTTCAAAGAAGAAGAAAGTATCTCCAGGCGTCAAAAGAGGCCGCATTGTACGGCCCCTTGTTTATTCTTTATTTAACTTAAACCATTATTTTGTCACTATATCCTCAGGCGCCGTATACTTCTTCCTCGGAACATAGAACGTATGCAGCAATTCATGCGCTTTATGGCTATTCGGCTCTCCCAGGAACTCGTCGTAGAGTTTTATAATATCCGGGTTCTCGTGGGACTTCCTTATGGGCTTATCCTTGTCTTCCGCGTATGTTGCCGCCGCGCGTACTTCCCTAGGGTCATGGACGTTCCTTACACGCGCGGACACTATAGGCTGTCCGCCTCCGGTTACGCAGCCACCCGGGCACCCCATTATCTCTATGAAATGGTATTCCTTCTCACCCGCTTTAACTGAATCCAGAAGCTTGCGCGCGTTACCAAGCCCGCTTGCCACCGCGACCTTCACCACAAGGTCGCCTATTTTGACTTCGGCTTCCTTTATCCCGGCAGTACCGCGTACGTCCTTGTAATCAAGCTTGTCGAGGTGTTCGCCCGTCAATTCGTCGGCGACCGTCCTAAGCGCCGCCTCCATAACGCCGCCCGTCACGCCGAAGATCGCGCCCGCGCCGCTGGAAGTTCCCAGCATGTCGTCGAAATCTTCGTCCGGAAGCTTTTTGAAGTCGATGTTGGCTTCCTTGATCATCTGCGCGCACTCGCGCGTGGTGATAACGGCGTCCACATCAGGATACCCGGACGCCGATTCGCCGTCCCTCGTCTTCTCAAACTTCTTGGCCACGCAGGGCATTACGGACACCACGAATATGTTCTTGGGGTCTATGCCCTCTTTCTCGGCGAAGTAAGTTTTTATGATCGCGCCCATCATCTGGTGGGGCGATTTGCAGGAAGAGAGGTTGTCCAGCATGTCGGGGTAGTAAGTTTCGCAGAACTTTACCCATCCGGGCGAACAGGATGTTATCTGCGGCAGCACTCCGCCGTTCTTTATCCTGCCCAAAAGCTCGAACCCTTCTTCCATTATTGTCAGGTCTGCTCCAAAGTCCACGTCGAACACCCTGTCGAAGTTGAGCCTTCGCAAGGCGGCGGCGAGTTTGCCCGTTACGCGCGTACCCATGGGCATACCGAATTCTTCGCCTATTGCGAACCTTACGGCCGGCGCGGGCTGTACGACCACGAATTTATCAGGATCGTTTATGGCCTCCCATACTTTCCTTGTCTCTATGCGTTCGGTCAGCGCGCCCACCGGGCAGGCAACTATGCACTGGCCGCAGTTTATGCAGTTAACGTCCACCAGCGATCTTCCCCAAACAGGCTCCACTATGCTCTTGTAGCCGCGGTTTGTCGCTCCTATCGCTCCCACGCCCTGTATTTTCTCGCACATAGATACGCAGCGTTTGCACAGTATGCACTTGTTGGGGTCGCGTACGACGCTGAGTGAAGTCTCGTCCTTTTTCTGCCTGAGCCGCTCTCCCTCGTAAGGTATCTCCCTTATGCCGAAGTCGTCCGACAGCGTCTGGAGCTCGCAGTTGTGGTTCCTCGGGCAGGTGAGGCACTCGCGGTCATGGCTGGAAAGTATGAGCTCCAGCGTGGCGCGCTTTGTTTTCATGACCTTCTTGGAGTTGGTTATTACTTCCATGCCCTCGGCGACAGGAAGCACGCACGCCGCTTGCAGCACAGGGTTTCCCTTCACCTCCACCATGCATATCCTGCACGCGCCGATAGCGTTGACGCCCCTAAGATAGCACAGGGTGGGTATTTCTATATTCGCCTTCCTTGCGGCGTCAAGAACTGTTGTATTTTTCGGCACCTCTACTTTTATGCCGTCTATAGTCAATGTTACCATATTTTATATTACCCCCTACTATTTGCGTTCTATCGCGGAGAATTTGCACTTTTCCATGCACGCGCCGCACTTTATGCACTTTTCCTGGTCGATGACGTGCACCTGCTTCTTTTCGCCCGTGATGGCGTCCACCGGGCACACCCTCTTACACACTCCGCATCCCACGCAGTTCTTGGGTATGATGGAGTAAGAGAGGAGCGCTTTGCAGTATCCCGCAGGACAACGCTTTTCGTTTATGTGCGCCTCGGACTCGTCCCTGAAAGAGTTAATTGTCGAAAGGACGGGGTTTGGAGCGGTCTTACCGAGGCCGCACAGCGCGCCTACCTGTATACTCTCCCCGAGCTCCTGCAGTTTCTCGATATCTCCCGGCTTGCCCTTGCCCTGGGTTATCCGCTCAAGTATCTCGAGCATGCGCTTCGTGCCTATGCGGCAGGGGGGGCATTTTCCGCACGATTCGTCCACAGTAAAGTCGAGGAAGAAGCGCGCTACGTCTACCATGCAGTTATCTTCGTCCATTACTATGAGCCCGCCCGAACCCATCATGGAGCCGATGGATGCCAGCGTGTCGTAATCTATTGGCAAATCGAGGTGTTTGGCCGGTATGCAGCCGCCCGAAGGCCCGCCTGTCTGCGCGGCCTTGAATTCTTTCCCTTCGGGTATGCCGCCGCCGATCTCGTATATGACTTCCCTTAAGGTCGTGCCCATGGGTATCTCGACCAGTCCGGTGTTGTTTATTTTTCCGCCGAGCGCGAAAACCTTAGTGCCCTTGGATTTTTCCGTGCCCATGGACGCGAACCACTCCGGCCCCTTCATGAATATGACCGGTATGTTCGCGAATGTCTCAACGTTGTTTATTATTGTAGGCATGCCGAACAGTCCCTTGTTGGCCGGGAACGGCGGCTTGGGACGCGGCTCTCCGCGCCTGCCCTCTATGGATTCCATGAGGGCCGTCTCCTCGCCGCAGACGAAAGCGCCCGCCCCGAGGCGTATCTCAAGGTCAAAATCAAAACCGCTCTCAAAAATATTCTTTCCGAGGAGGCCGTATTCCTTGGCCTGGTCTATCGCTATCTGCAGGCGTTTTACGGCTATCGGGTACTCAGCCCTGACGTACACGTAACCCATGTTCGCGCCTATCGCGTATGCCGAGATGGCCATCGCCTCTATTACGCTGTGCGGGTCGCCTTCCAGAACCGAACGGTCCATGAACGCGCCCGGGTCGCCCTCGTCGGCGTTGCATATGACGTATTTCTGGTTTCCCTGGGCGTCGTGGCAGAACTGCCACTTTAGGTGCGTGGGGAAGCCGCCGCCGCCCCTGCCCCTTAAGCCGGAAGCTTTTACGACATCTATAACGTCCTGCGGCTTCTTTTCAAGAAGGCAGGTTCCAAGCGCCTTGTAGCCGTCGAAGGCGATGTATTCGTCTATTTGCTCGGGGTCGATTACTCCGCAATTCCTAAGCGCCACACGCTGTTGTTTCTTGTAGAACTCTACATCGCTTAATGTCGTGGGTATACCCTCGTCCATGTCCTCTTTATAGAGCAACCGCTGGACTATCCTGCCCTTTAAAAGGTGTTCCTCTACGATTTCGGGGATGTCTTCGATCTTGACCCTGCTGTAGAAAGAGCCCTCCGGATATATGATTACGATGGGGCCGACTTCGCAAAGACCGAAGCAACCCGTCCTTACAACTTTAACTTCTTTATCAAGCTGCGTTCTCTTTAATTCTGATTCGAATTTATTTATTACATCCCCCGAACCCGAAGATGTGCATCCCGTACCGCCGCAGACCAGTACATGAGAACGATAAAAATCCATATAGACGTATCCTCCATTAAAATACTATTGCACCGCCTCCCGCGCGACAAGCGCAAAAGGCCCATTTATCGCCAAACAGGCAACCGCCGCCAAGCTCTTACCGCGAGCTTACGACGCGTTATTTTTTTCGTAATACCCTATCGTATACTCCGTTACCACATGGCCGTTAACGAGGTGTTCGATTACTATCCTCGGAACCATGTCGGGCGTGACTTTTACGTAAGTCACCTTTTCTTCCCCGGGCAGGTACACTTCAACGATAGGTTCCAGCCTGCATACCCCTATGCAACCAGTTTGCGAGACCGCGACGTCCTCAAGATCCCTCTTGGCCACTTCATTTACAAAAGCTTGCAGCACAGGCCTCGCCCCCGCGGCGATACCGCAGGTCGCCATACCCACAACCACCCTTTTATTGGCGTCGCTCTTTCTGATGTCCACTTTGTTAAGCGTTTTAGCACGTATTGCCTCTAACTCCTGAAGCGATTTCATACTCTCTGACCTCCATATATATATTCAAATTGATTATTTTTTAACAATATTTCTACAAAAAAAATAAATCGCAGTCACTTTCCTACAGTATAACAATAAGTGACAGGAAACGCAACTGTTTTGTTATTAAATTAACAAGCTATTAACATACTCCAAGGCGTCGAAAAAAGTGGCGGAAAGGATAAAAAGCGATACCCGGTTGCGGTTTGTGCAACAGGTATCGCTTTACTCTAACTAACTATAGATTCGCCCTTTTGTCCACGCCGGTTCCACTTCAGTCTTCGTCTCCCTCGTCTTTTTCGTCCGTGTCCATCTTGGGGAAGAAGTCCGCGAGCGAAGAGGTCGCCTCTTCTACCGGCGGTATCTCGTAGTGGAACCTGTCTTCTCTTTCCCTTTTATCCGGCTTTTCCCTCTCGGCCTTTTCAGGTTCGTCCATAAGGGCCCGGATGCTGAGGCTTATACGCTTTTTAGAGGGGTTGACCTCCATTATTTTAGCTGTCACCACATCGCCTATGCGAAGTTCTTCCTCGACCTTTTCCAGCCTTCTGTTGGTTACCTGGGAAATGTGCACGAGGCCGTCTATCGTGGGCTCCAGCGACACAAACGCGCCAAACGGCATTATGCGCACGACGGTGCCTTCCACGCTCTCGCCCACTAAGTATTTTTCGGGAGCGAGATCCCAGGGCTTGGGAAGGAGCTGTTTTAATCCGAGCGATATTCTCTTCTTATCGGGATCGACATTTAAGATGAGCACTTCTATTTCGTCGTTTACGCTAAGCACTTCGGAAGGATGCTTGACTTTCGCCCAGGCTACATCCGTTATGTGCAGAAGGCCGTCTATGCCGCCAATGTCCACAAACGCGCCGAAATCGGTCAGCCGTTTCACTTTGCCATTGACTTTCTCGCCCTTCTTGAATGTATCGTAGAGGTGCTGCTCCTCTTCTTCCGCGCGCTTCTGGAGTATACTCTTATGCGATAGCACGAAGCGCCTCTGGCGTTTATCAGCTTCGATTATATTTACTTCAAGGTCGTTGTCTATAAACTCCGAGAGGTCTTCGACGTATTTAAGCGAAAGCTGCGAAGCGGGTATGAACGCGTCGTAGCCGTCCAGCTTTGCCAGCACTCCGCCCTTAACGACTTTATCAACCTTTACGGTATAGACCTTCTCGGTGTCAAGCGTCTCAACAATTTCCTTCCATTTAAGTTTCGATTCTATGGACCTGCGCGACAAAACTACATTGCCTTCGCCATCGTTTAACGTCACGACTTCGGCTTCCACCTCGTCGCCCACTTTAAACATTTCGGAAGGGTCAACATCTCCGGCCGCAGTGAGGTTTTCTTTTTTGATTATGCCGTCGGATTTATAGCCAATGTTTACGCAA
>JAVBSU010000038.1:0-16643 GCA_031556555.1 Christensenellaceae bacterium | reverse complement strand
GACGTCCGTTGATGCCGCGAAGGAGGAAAAAAGCGACGACTGGGAGCCCAAAGCCGCGGCTGAGAAAATAAAGCTCAGCGACCCTACGTTTTTGAGCGACGACCTGGCGTGACGGAATATATGTAACATGCTTGACTTGCACATGCACACAACAGCTTCGGACGGAACGGACACGCCCGGCGGGCTTATGGATAAATGCGCCGCGCTTGCGCTTGAGCTCTGTTCAGTCACGGACCACGACACAATAGACTCGCAGCGCGAAGCCGCGGCGCGCGCGGGCGAGCTCGGACTTAACTATATAAGCGGAGTGGAGCTCTCCGTCATACACGAGGGCGAGCTGCACATACTGGGATACGGCGTTGACACGGCAAAGGACACGCCGTTTTCGGCATCTATGGACGAACTCATTGCTTCGCGCGTGGACAGGGCTTACGCCATCCTTTCAAAACTTCGCGGACATGGCATAAACCTCGACATAAACGAAGTCAAAAGCTTCGCGGGAGGAAACGCGCTCGGCAGGCCTCACGTCGCGCTCGCGCTTTGCTCAAAGGGCTACGCGCTGAGCGTGCACGACGCTTTTATGAAGTACCTCAACGAAGGCGGCCCCGGCTACGTGCAGCGCAGGAAATTAACGGCCGCCCAGGCGATAGAACTGATACTGAGCGCGGGCGGAGCGCCTGTCCTGGCCCATCCCAACTTCATACGCACGGACGATATGGACGCGCTGGTAAAGCAGCTCACGAAGGACGGGATGATGGGCATTGAAGCCTACTACCCCGCCCACAGCGACGAGGACGTTCAAAGGTACCTTGCCCTGGCGGAAAAGTACGGCCTTCTCGTAACCGCCGGGAGCGATTACCACGGAACCATGCGGGACTACGTCAGCCTCGCGTGCGAGCGCCGCACCGGGCCGCTGCTTAGAAAATCCGTGGAAGAACTGAAGCGGAGATACGTAAAACGGGAGATTGGCTCAAAATGAGATACGCTGTCATAGGCACGAATTGGATAACGGACGCTTTCATAGAGGGCGCTATGCTGTCAGGAAATATGCGGCTCAGTGCGGTGTATTCGAGGGATATTGAACGCGCACGGGCTTTCGGCGCGAAGTACGGCGTTTCCGCCGCGTTCGACGACTTATACCTTCTGGCCGCGCACGACGGCATAGACGCCGTGTACATCGCCAGCCCCAACGGCCTTCATTACATGCAGAGCAAGCTCTTTTTGGAGAACGGCAGGCACGTAATATGCGAAAAGCCAATAACCGTCTCGACAGCCCGTTACCTGGAGCTCCGGGAACTGGCGGACAGGAACGGCCTAGTTTACATGGAAGCCATAATGATGATGCACCACCCGTACAGGGAAACGCTCAGGGAAGCCATAGGCGGCCTCGGCAGTGTCACCACGGCGCATCTTGATTTTTCGCAGTTTTCTTCCAAGTACGGTCTTTTAATGGATGGCAAGGAGCCAAACATATTCAACCCCTCGCTCGCCGCCGGCTGCATAATGGATATGGGCGTGTACTGCGTTTATCCCGCTCTGGAATGGTTCGGGCCGCCGGACGAGATTTACGCGAAAGCCGGATTCGTGCAGACGGGCGCGGACGGCTACGTTAACAGCCTCTTCGTGTACAAGGACAAGTTCGTGGATATTTCACTCTCAAAGCTGGGTCAGAGCGTGGCGGGTTCGGAGATAATGGGCGACGCGGGCACCATCACCATAGAGTTCATTTTTTTGATGCACGGCGTTTATATAAAACACGGCCGCCACGGAAAGTTAGAGCGGCTGTTCCCCGACGTTCCGCGCGCAGAGGTAATGGGCGCGGAAGCGGATGATTTTTGCAAATACGCGCGCGAATTCTATAAATATGAGACCGAATACCGCCGCGTCCAGGACGCCGCCTACGAAGTTTGCCGCCTTATAGAGGCTATGCGCGTGAAAGCCGGCATCCACCTGGAAGACCGTATAATGTAGTCAACATTTTTTCCATTTTAATGTTTTTCCACTTTCCATATTGCATAATAAGCTGTATACTGTATGTCATACAGCTTTATTACTTTTCTGTTTAATTTTGATTCGAAGGAGAAAAGATCGTGAAAAAGAGAATTGTATCGCTGCTCATTGCGGCAGTTCTAGTACTCACATTCCTTGCTGTGCCGGTGACTGCGCTTGCGGCCGAGGCTCCTACTTACCGGGAAGTCAAGATGAACGAAAAAGTTACCGACTACCTGAGAACGCAAGGAATGGCTGGCGGCAAGACCGCACTGGTCAATTCCTACTGGATATATACTCCCGGCGAGGGAACCATGCACTTTACGTTCACGCATGATTCCGATGTTGCCTGTTGGGGCTTCAGCTTTAACGAGCGCCCCGTGAACAGCGAGGAATTTACGTGGATCCTCAGCGACCGCGCCAAGCTTAAAGACTACGTGCCGATGACTATAGACATACCCGTTATAAAGGGCACGTATATGATCAACATCTTCGAGCACAAATACAATGTAATCCCCGACCCGCACGAGGAACCCTACGAATTCACTTGCACTTTTACCCCCAAAGACGCGGTGGCCGTAAAGAGCGTAAAGCTCAACCGTACGTCCTACACCATGGAAAAGGGCGCGAGGATGCAGCTTAAGGCAACCGTCTCGCCCAGCGGCGCAACCAACCAGTCCGTAACGTGGAAGAGCGACAATACCAAAGTGGCGACAGTGGACAGCACCGGCAAAGTGACGGCGAAGGGCAACGGCTCGGCCAACATAACCGTTACTACAAGCGACGGCGGCAAAACGGCGAGCTGTAAGGTCACGGTACGTACTCCCGCCACAAAGCTCACCTTAAGCAAGAGCGCCGCGGCGGTGAAAGCGGGCAAGACGCTCAAACTCTCGGTGACGGCGTGGACTCCCACGAGCGTCTACCCCAAATCCATCACATGGAAGAGCAACAACACGGCGGTGGCGACGGTTGATAAGACCGGCCTCGTAAAGGCAATCAAGCCGGGAACAGCCTACATCTACGCCAAGGCGTGGAACGGCGTGTTCGCAAAGTGCAAGATCGTTGTTAAATAGCCAATCGGATTTATAAAATATTCTCCGTTTGGCTGTTGTAAGGCAATGGCACAGCCAATATACTGTATACAATACAGGCGGAGAAGATTACATTATGAAAGATTTAACAAAAGGTAACGAGGGCAAGCTTATACTTATGCTTGCCCTTCCTATGTTCGGGAGCAACATAGTACAGCAGCTATACTCGCTTACTGACGGGGTGATAGTCGGCCAGGCGCTCGGAGCGGACGCCTTCGCAGCCGTGGGCAACAGCTTTTTCGTGATCACGCTAACACTGTACCTCATAAACGCGGTTTGCATGGGCTTTAACGTGCTCATATCGCAGTCCTTCGGCGCTCACGAAACCGAACGCGTGGAAAAGGCCATACACACGCTCCTGACGTTCAACCTAGTAGCGGGCGTTGGCGTGACCGTATTGGGGCTTCTGGGCATGGACGTTATACTTACCGCGCTCAATACGCCGGCCGAAGTTTACGGCATGTCCAAAGACTACCTCACGGTAAGCTTTCTGGCTACGATAGGCGTTTTTGGCTACAATGCCGTTAACGCCATATTCCGCAGCTTGGGAGACTCAAAAACACCCTTCTTCCTGCTCATAGGCTGCACCATCCTCAATGTGGTTTTAGACCTGTTGTTCGTGCTCTTTTTCCATTGGGGCGTAATGGGCGCGGCGGTGGCGACGGCCATAGCGCAATTCCTCTCGTACTTTCTTGGGCTGGCGCTGTTCAAGCGAATGTACCCGGACAAAGCCTTCCGCGTGTTCAAATTCCTTCTCCACGGCGGAACCATAAAATCCGCGCTCAAGATAGGCGTCCCCAACGGTGTGAACCAGATAAGCCAGATCGTCACCATGTTCGCGCTCCAGTCTCTCATAAACAGCTACGGCGTGGCTCCCATGACGGCGTACAACGCTGTAAACAAAATAAAAGAGATGACCCAGTTCGCTATCTTCAGCCTGGGCGGGGCCATGAGCATATTCACCGGCCAGAACCTCGGCGCGGAAAACAAGCCCCGCATAAAGCGCGGCCTTAACTACGGGGTGGGCATCGCAATTGTACTGGGCGGCATAATCATGGCAGTGACGCTTATCTTCAACAGGCAGCTCGTATCCATTTTCCTGCCGCCTGAAGACATTGCGGCCGTTCTGCCGTACACCACCGCCTACTACAACATAATAAGCTATTTTTACATTGTGCTGGCCGTGTTGAACGTCTTTGGCGGCGTGATAGTTGGCGCCGGTGCCACGTTGTATTCCATGATCGCGTCGCTCGTGTCTTTCGCCGGTGTACAGATGGGCCTTACTTACCTGTTCTCCTACCTCACGCACGACGTCAACCAAATATGGTGGGCGCTGCCCATAGCGTGGACAGTGGCGTTGACCATGTACGCGGTTTATTATTACAAGGGCAAATGGTATGAACGGGGCGTTGACCGCCTCAGATCGAACAGGGCTTAATCGTAGCGCTCCACTTCCACGCCGTTAAGGTGCAGGCGCTTTAAAAAGTACTCGCGGTAAATTACGCCCGGGCTCATGCGGTAAGTCCTCAGCGTTGTGTACAGTCTTAAGTAAGAAGGCGTGAGCACCGCTTTTTTAATGTCCTTATAGTACACCTGCCGCTTTATCCCAAAGAGGCCGACGTGTATTATATACTCGGAGCGGACGTGTATTTTCCATACAAAAGCTAAAAGGAATATGGACAGCCCTATGGCTAAAAGCACGCACAGCATAAGAATGGGCATCAGGCCTGCGGATCCCGACAAAATTGTGTCCAGAAGCTGCATGCCCGCGAACAGGAAGATAACAAGGCAAAGATAGCGGTAAGCCGAAGGGTAACGCACCGTAAAGTCTTCCTCAATGGTTAATACCCTCACCCGCTCGTTCCTTACGGCGAACATAACCAGGTTTATTGAAACGGCCAGTAGCACGACCGTCAAAATTGCTCTAAATGTGTCTCCCAAAGTCTGTAGCCTCCGGCGGCTCAAGGCTCTGCCTTGAGAAGCCGCTGGGGAACAAGTTCCCCAGACCCCGGCGAACTAACGTTCGCCTTACAGGTAATTATAGTTTGGTTAAGGCAAGCGCCAGCTTGCCGCGGGTCAAGGGCCGGCCGGCCCTTGTGGGTTCTTAGGGCAAAGCCCTAAGCATCTTAAATACTAGATTATCCCGCTCTTCCTGATCAATTCGGGGATGCGGTTTATTGTTTCGACGCTGCTGGTCAGGGCGAAGCGCACAAAGCCCTCGCCCGCCGTGCCGAAGCTCGACCCGGGTACGCACACAACGCCGGTGGCGTCAAGAAGCTTTAGCACGAAGTCATAGGAATTTTTGTACGCGCCGGGCAGCTTTGCCCATACGAACATTGTTGCCGGGCTGTCGGGGACATTCCAGCCGACGCTCCTTAAACCGCTGCAAAGCGCGTCCCTCCTTTCCCTGTATCCTTTCCGGTTGCGGTCTAATATATCCTGTGGCCCGTTTAAGGCGGCCATTGCCGCTATCTGTACGGGGAAAGATATCCCGTAGTCTATCTGCGAGCGGACGTAGCGGAAGTTGCGTATTATCTCGCCGTTGCCCATTGCGAAGGATATCCTGAGGCCCGTTAAATTGTACGATTTTGACAGCGAGTTGAACTCTATGCCCACGTCTTTGGCCCCCTTGAAGGACAGGAAGGACGGGCCGGGTTCGCCGTCCATCACAAGCTCTGAATACGCGTTGTCGTGCACCACCGCCACTTCGTATTTTTTCGCCCACCATATGAGCTTCTCATAGAACGAAGGCGGAGCCGTTGCCGTTACCGGATTGTTCGGGTAAGACACGACTATCATCCTGGCGCTTCGGGCGGCGTCTTCGGGTATCGCGTCGAGGTCTATCAAAAAGCCGTTCTCGGGAAGAAGAGGCGCGGAGTAGACTTCGGCCCCCGCCAGCCGCGGCCCGCACTCAAACACCGGGTAGCAGGGCGAAGGCACTATTACGGTGTCGCCCGGGTCGCACAGCGGAAGGGCAATGTGCGCTATGCCCTCCTGCGAGCCGTACACGGACGTTATTTCCTCCGGATTGAGCCCTACGCCGTAACGCCTTTTATACCAGCCCATCACCGCCTCTATGAGCGAAGGCATGTCCGCTATTGAATACTTGTAATTATCCGTATCCGCCGCCGCGGCCTTCAATGCTTCTATGACGTGTTCGTCCGGCTTAAAATCGGGCGTGCCCACGGAAAGGTCTATTATTTCGCCGCCCGCCTTCCTGTGCTCCGCCTTCTTCTCGTCCAGTTTCGCGAATATGTTTATGTCGAAATACTTCATCTTGCCGGAAAAGCGCATAAGTGTTTTTTTCCTCCAGAATATTTTTTTTAATTATATCATAATTTTTTCATAAATTGTCTAACTATAACCCGCTACATAATTAAAAGCTTGAAAACTGCGCGAAAATAAGATATTATACATAAGAGATACATGGAATTATGGTATAAACCAGTAATTGTGCGGTTTTTTACAGTTTGAGCAATTTGACCAGACACTTTGTATTATATTTTATTTTTGAAAGGCTTAAAAGCACATGGGTGTATTTGGAGCAAATTTTAACGACATAGGCATTGACCTTGGCACCGCTACCGTGCTGGTGTATGTGCGCGGCAAGGGGATAGTCCTCAGGGAACCGTCCGTTGTGGCTGTGGACAGGGTCTCAGGCCGCATGCTGGCCATCGGGGAAGAAGCCCGCATAATGCTGGGGCGTACCCCGGGAAACATAGTCGCGGTCCGTCCACTCAGGGAGGGCGTTATATCCAACTTCCACGATACCGAGAGGATGCTGCGTTACTTTTTGCGTAAAGTTATCGGGAGGAAAGTCTTTTTCAAGCCGCGCGTGGTCGTTTGCGTACCTTCCGGCGTTACCGAAGTTGAGAAGCGTTCGGTTATAGAAGCGACGGAGGAAGCCGGCGCGCGCCACACCTGCCTTATAGAAGAGCCCATAGCGGCCGCCATAGGCGCGGGCATAGATATCGGCGCGCCCCAGGGCAACATGGTTTTAGACATCGGCGGCGGAACGGCGGACACGGCGGTCATATCTCTGGGCGGCGCGGTTATAAGCGACTCCATAAAAATCGCGGGCGACCGCTTTGACGAGTACATTTCACGATACATAAAGAAAAAATACAACATGCTCATAGGCGAGAGGACCGCCGAGGAAATAAAGATAAACATAGGCTCAGCCTTTCCGAGGAAAGAAGAAGCTTACATGGAAGTAACTGGCCGAAACCTTATTTCCGGCCTTCCCAAAACCATAACGGTCAGCTCCAACGAAACTATAGAAGCTCTCCAGGAGCCCCTTAACCGCATAATGGAAACCATGCACAGCGTGCTTGAGCGCACTCCTCCGGAACTTACCGCGGACATAGCGGAAAACGGTATTTGCATGACGGGCGGCGGCTCATTGCTTTACGGCCTTGACAGGCTTTTGACAGAGCGTACCAAGATACCTTGCTACGTCGCGGAAGACGCTGTTTCCTGCGTGGCCATCGGTACGGGCAAGGCCCTTGAAAGCCTGGACATATACAGCGCCGGTGCGGTATACGACTACCGGAGGGGAGATTACTACAGCCAGGACTACTGATTTTGCTTTATTCGTTAAAATACACATAACTGAATAGCAACAAATCTAAGCAGCATATTGATGGGGATTGATAATGCACAGATTTTTTAGCTCGAAATATTTTGTTTTATTCGCCGCGCTTATGGTAATTGCGTTTTTTTTAGTTTGCGCGTCATTTTTTATTTATGACATTCTTCTTGAAAACAGGGAGCGCAACCTCCAGCAGATGAGCGACTCAACTTCACAGAAGCAGGCCGCGCTCTACCAGCGCATAGACAGCAACCTTCAGATGCTCCACGGCGCCGCGTCATGCCTGCTCACACTTGACCTCGAAGGCCGCGAAGAAACAAACTCCCTGATAGCCGGCATAAACGACAGCAATGATTTTTTAAGGATGGGGCTTTCAAACCTTGAAGGGAAAGTCGACCTGATGGATATCGACGGCTCCGTTTACAGGGACGTCGACATCTCCGGCTCCGAATTCTTTACGCGCGCGCGGAGCGGCGGCAACGGGGTTTCTGCAACAAGAACGTCCTATGTCAATGATGAAGATGTGAATTGCTACGCAGTCCCGCTAAAGCGCGGCGGTGAAGTGGAATCGGTATTGTGCGCGGTGGATTCAAGCGATGTCATGAACCGTATCTTATCGGCGCCCGTCTTCAATGGCCAGGGGGATTTCGCGGTCGTGGACAGCCACGGCAAGGTCGTCATGGGTGGAAACGGCGAGATCATGTCCACCCTGGGCGCGAATATTTTAAAGACTGGCTCTTTTGGCGAAGATGAGCTTGATAGCTTCAAGCTGGCGCTGGCGCTCGGCGATAAGGGCATCTTCCACCTTACACACGATTCCGAAGACCATGTTATCGCAACCTACCCATTAGGCGTTAACAACTGGTCTGTGATAAGCGTTATAGAATGCGCCGCCCTTAACGTGAACTATGGCTCCGCCATAAGGGACGCCCTCATATTAATAGCCGCGGCCTGCGTCATATTCGCTTTCCTGATGTATCATCATGCGCGCACGCTCGCAAAAAATCAAAAGGAGCTCTTACGGCTCGCCTACCAGGATCCATTGACGGGCTGCCGCAACTTCCCCAAATTCCAGCTGGACGCACGTGATATACTGGATAAAAACCATAATGCGCTTTACGCGATTTGGAGCTTCGACACAAAGCACTTCGGCGGCATAAACGAGATATTCGGCAATGATACGGGCGATATGGTTTTAAAAGAAACCGCGGAAGTATTTGAGCGGAACGGCGTAGAGGGCTCCCTTTTCTGCCGCGTGTCGTCCGACGTATTCGCCGGTCTCATGCCCTACACGGACAAGAATGAGCTCGTGGACTGGTTTTGGCGAATAAGGGACGAATCCATAAACCGCGAAGTAATCGCGGACAACAAAATAAAAATAGGCGACGCCATTGGGTTCTACTGCATTTCGGATTTTGATGAGAAGCTCACCATTTCTGATATGGCGAACAGGGCTTCCACGGCGCGGAGGATTGCCAAGGCCCAGGCGGGCAGCGCTTTTGCGTTTTATACCAAAGCCATGGGCGAGAAGCAGCGCTTTATGACCGCTATAGAGGCCGGCGGCATGGCCGCGATCCAAAACGGCGACATAAGCATTTTCCTCCAGCCCAAGGTATCTATAAAGGGCGGCTACCGCATAGTGGGCGCGGAGGTTCTCGCGAGATGGAACCACAAGGACTACGGCTTCATACCTCCCTCCGAATTCATACCGCTCTTTGAACATGGCGGCTTTATAGCCGAGCTGGACAGGTACATATTCAACGAGGCGCTTAAGTGGAGGCGCGGCTGCCGCGGGTGCGCGAAGGACATGCGGCTTGCCATAAACGTTTCCCGGCAGGGGCTTCTAAGAGAAGATTTCCTTGAGTACTACACGAACGTAAAGAAAAAATACGGCATTGCCGACGGAGTTATAGAACTTGAGTTCACGGAGAGCGTGGCTGTGGACGATAATGAAGTGTTCCGGGATATGGTTCAAAAGCTCAAGCAGGCGGGCTTTGTGTGCTCTATCGATGACTTTGGTTCGGGATACTCTTCACTTAACGTGCTGAAAAACCTGCCCATAGATGTACTTAAACTGGACGCTGCGTTTTTCAGAGGCGGCGGCAGCGGTGAGAGGGAGCACATTGTGGTTGGGAATTTTATAAAGATGGCGAAGGAACTTGGCATCAGGACTGTTGCTGAAGGCGTGGAGATGGTCGATCAGGTACGCTTTTTAGAGCTCGTTGGCTGCGATATAATACAGGGCTACATCTTCTCGAAACCACTACCCGTTTGGGAATTTGAAAACCTTATGAGCTGCACGGGCGGAGAGTTCACCGGGTTTTAAAAATCATTTTCCGTTTTTGTCTTCGTCATTATCGTCCGGAACGTCCTCCCTCGGCGCGCCGCCACCCTCTTCGCTTTCATCGTCGTGCACGAACTCCATGTAGCCGCTCTGCCCGCAGTAAGGGCAGGTCAAAAAGCGGTCCGCGCCTTTTGACGCTGCTATAAAGCTTTTGGTGACCGGCGCTTTAAAGTGTTCACCGCAGTAGGGGCATTTAAAATGCCTCTTTCTCATTATGCGCACGTACAGCACAAAGCAGACCGCCACGACGGCCACCGTCCCGAAAAGCGTTATCGCTCCAAAAAGCTCTATTCCACTCTGCATGGTTTCTCCTGATACTCTTCCCTTTTTATGCCCATTATACAATCAAAAAACTTTCGAATCAAGCGCAACTCCATACCCTCACCCGTCATTTTGCCATTGTAATTATCTGAATAACTTGATATCATATTTTAGTATTTATTATTGTTACGAGGAGATAATTATGGCTGTTACTAAGACTATGGACAAAATAATAGCGCTGGCAAAGGGGCGCGGTTTTGTTTTCCCGGGGAGCGAAATATACGGAGGCCTGGCCAATTCATGGGACTACGGCCCGTTGGGCGTGGAGTTTAAAAACAACATAAAACGCGCATGGTGGAAAAAGTTTATACAGGAATCAAAATACAACGTTGGGCTGGATTCCGCCATACTCATGAACCCCGAGACCTGGGTGGCTTCCGGCCACGTAGGCGGCTTTAACGATCCGCTGATGGACTGCAAAAGCTGCAAAGAGCGTTTCCGGGCGGACAAGCTCATAGAAGACTACGCCAGCGGGAATAACATAGACGATATCCATGTTGAAGCCCTTTCGAACGGTGAAATGGAAGTGATTATAGCAGAGCATATAAGCTGCCCAAGCTGCGGCGCTAAGGATTTCACTCCCATACGCCAGTTCAACCTGATGTTCAAAACATTCCAGGGCGCTACGGAAAGCAGCGCGTCCGAGATATATTTAAGGCCGGAGACCGCGCAGGGCATATTCGTAAACTTCAAGAACGTGCTCCGTACGACGCGGCGGCGCATGCCCATGGGCATAGGCCAGGTGGGCAAGTCTTTTCGGAACGAGATAACGCCGGGCAATTTTATTTTCCGCATACGCGAGTTCGAGCAGATGGAACTTGAGTTTTTCTGCCATCCCAGCGAGGAGTTCGAGTGGTTCAAGCACTGGAAGGATTACTGCCACAACTGGCTGCTAAACCTTGGCATGAAGGATGAGAACATTAAACTCAGGGATCATTCGGCAGAAGAGCTGTCGCACTACTCCAACGCCACCACGGACATCGAATACCTCTTCCCCTTCGGCTGGGGAGAGCTTTGGGGCATAGCCGACCGAACGGACTTCGACCTTAAGGCGCACATGGAGCATTCGGGCGAAAACTTCGAGTACACCGACCCGGTGACAAACGAGAAATACGTGCCCTACTGCATAGAGCCGTCGCTCGGCGCGGACAGGGTGACGCTGGCCTTCCTGTGCGACGCGTACGACGAGGAAGAGCTCGAAGGCGGCGACGTCAGGACGGTACTGCGCCTGCATCCGGCGCTCGCGCCCTACAAAGCCGCCGTGCTCCCCCTACAGAAGAAGCTCGCGGATACTTCGGACAAACTGTACACGGATTTGTCAAAGCGCATGAGCGTTGACTACGACCTCACCGGCTCCATAGGCAAGCGCTACAGGCGGCAGGACGAGATCGGCACGCCCTTCTGCATCACGATAGATTTCGAAACGCTGGAAGACAACTGCGTCACCATACGCCACCGCGACTCAATGGCCCAAGACAGGGTGGGCATGGACAAGGTCGCGGACTTCCTCATGGAGAAGTGCGAGTTTTAAAGTTCCTCCGGGCTCCCCAAAAACGTGTTATGCTTTTAAAAAGCGAACGTTAGTTCGTGTGGGGTCTGGGGCTAAGCAGCCCCAGCGGATTCTTAAGGCGGAGCCTTGAGCCGCCGGAGGCGATAAAATAATAAAAGGAGTACGTATGCAAAACTTTGATTACAAGGACATAAAACCACTCGACGAACAGGCTATGGAAGATGCCCGGCAGCGGCTGGACAGCCTTTCAAAGCCTTTAGGCAGCCTTGGGAGGCTGGAGGAATACGCTGTGAAGCTCGCGGGAATACGCGGCTATATAGGCGGCAGCCTCGTTAAAAAGGCCGTGCTCGTTTTCGCGGCGGACAACGGGCTTCACTGCCCGGACATCACGCCCGTTCCAAAAGCCGTAACCATGCTGCAAACGCTTAACATCGCGAGGGGCGTGGCCGGGGTCAGCGTACTGGCGCGCCAGGCGGGCGCGGACGTTAGGGTGTACAACGTTGGCGTGGAGCTTCCGATTAACTCACCGGACGTAATAGACGTTTGCGTGATGAACGGCACGGAGGACATGGCTGCCGGCCCCGCGATGAGCCGCGGGCAGTGCGAGCGCGCCATTGCGATCGGTTACGCCGCCGTGGCGGACAACCCGGCGTATGACGTGTACGGCCTCGGTGAAATGGGCATATGCAATACTTCCACCGCCGCGGCCGTTACAGCCGCGTTCACCGGCGCGGATCCGAAGGTGATAACCGGCAAAGGCGCGGGTATAAACGACACCCACTACCAGAACAAAATAGCTGCGATAGAAAGGGCCCTTGAGCTCAACAAACCCGACCCCGCCGACCCGGTGGACGTTTTGGCCAAGGTGGGCGGGCTGGACATAGCGGCCATGGCCGGAGCTTACCTTGCCTGCGCGCACTACGGCGTTCCTGTGGTGATAGACGGGTTCATATCTGCCGCCGCCGCGCTTGCCGCGGAGAAGATGGCCCCCGCCTGCCGCCCGTACATGTTCGCCTCGCACAAGAGCAAGGAGCCGGGCTACATGAGCATAGCTAAGGCCATGAACCTCGACCCGCCTTTGGACCTTGATATGCGCCTCGGCGAAGGAAGCGGCTGCCCGCTCATGTTCAACATACTGGAAGCTTCCCTGCGCGTGATCGAAGACATGGCCACTTTCGAGGAAGGCAACGTCGACTCCGATGAATTCATAGACTTAAGGAATGACTAAGATTTCGCGCCTGCGCCTTTTGAGGCGCGCGATGAGCATGGCCGTCGGGCTGGCCGCAATAATTATGGTCGTGCTCTTCGCGCAGACGGCGGGCATACTCCCTGCCCCGCAGGCGGCCTTTGGCGGCGGAATAATGCACTACGGCATAAAGATGGCCCTGCTCGTCCTGTTTTTGGCGGGCTGCGGATTAATAGGCCTGCTGCTCGTTGTCGCCCGCTTTGAGCGCTATTACCGCTACCCCGTGAAGCTCAACAGCAAGAATATTGAAGTCCAGTACGCGCTGGCGAAGATCATGCTGTCCGCGTTGCAGCTTATTTGCGCGGTTTACATTTGCGTCATGATGGCCGGGCTTTACAAGGCCGTCATATTGCCCGAATCCCAAACCTCCGCCGCCATAACCGCAATGGCTTTGGCCGCCGGAGGCGGCGTTTACGCCGCATACCTGGCCGCCGCTTTTAAAAATCGGTGAATCCGGCGGAAGGCCGCGAGAACCCTCATCGCGGCTTTGCGTACGAGTATAACGCGGCTCGTCAGCGGGGACTTCCCCGCCGCTTTTAAAAACAGGTAGCCCTTTCCAGCAAATTATCAAATTTTATATAAATAAAATACATTGACAAATCGATCGTAAAGCTATATCATCAAAATGTAATTAGTTTACGAAAGTATTTAACTAAGTTTTTTTCTGATACTCCACCGGAGATTCGCTTATGAACACCACCGCCACACTTAGAACAAAAAACATGCTTGAGATACTCAAAATCGTGCGCAGCCAGCCTAGTATTTCGCGCCCTGAAATAGCTGAGCGGGCAAAGCTCACCAGCGTTACGGTCAGCACGCTCATTGCCGAGCTTCTAAAGCGCAAGATCGTTGTTGAAGAAGGCCTTGCCGACTCCAAAGGGGGGCGCAAAGCCTGCGTGTACAGTTTTAACAAGGACGCCAGCCGCATAATCGGGATAAACATAACTCCCGGGCGCATCACCATCGAGCTCTTCGACCTCGTGGGCAACAGCGTTACGAAAGGCGTGAGGCTGCATCCCAAAAAAGACCAGCCGGTGGAGGAAACAGTGTATTCGCTCATACGCACGCTGAAAAAATTCCTTGTAAGCAACGGCATGTCGGAAGAGGACGTGCTTGCAATTGGCCTCACCGTGCCCGGCAGGGTTGACCACGAAAACGGCATAGTCTACAACCTCCCCAACCTCAAGCAGTGGAAAAACGTCCCCATAAAAGCGCTCATCGAGGGCGAGCTCAAGATCCCGCTTTTTCTGGAGCGCGATACTAATTCCAACATACTTTATCTTAAGTGGGACGAATATCCCGATGAGAAAGCAAACATGGCCTATGTGTCCATAACCGAGGGATTGGGCGCGGGCATACTTATAGACGACAACGTGTACCACGGCGAACACGGTCTTGCCGGGGAAGCCGGCCATACTACAATAAACCCGGACGGGGGGCGCTGCAACTGCGGCAATATCGGCTGCATAGAGCTGTACGCCTCCAACCCGGCGATAGTGAAGAATTACTTTTCCAAGCTCGCGGCCAACGGCAGGGACGTTTCGGAAAGCGATGCCGTAATAGGCGATATGGAGGCGGAAAACGCCTTTCTTGCCCTGCTGGTACAGCGCGCGAAGGACGGCGATACGCAGGCCCATGAAGCACTAACGGAAGCCACAAAGTACCTTGAGACGTTTTTCGTGAACATAGTGAACAGCTACGATCCCGGCCTTTTGATAGTGGACTGCGAGTGGATGCGGCTTGGACGGCGCTACTTTAACGAAGCTGTGAGCGGCATGTTCGACAGGATACGCTTTATCAGCCGCAACGACATAAAGGTCGTGCTGAGTCCCGATATGGACATATTCAGCAAGTCGCCTTATATCGTTGTAATAGAACGTTTGTTTACAGACCTTAACGATAATATCCTTTTCCTGGACCACCCGGCGAGATACGAGGAGCAGGCATGAGAGACCAGTCCGTATACGGTGAAGCCATGCAAAAGTGGCGGCTGGCCGGCAGGAGCATAAGCTCCGGCGAAGCAGCGGTTTTGAAGGAACTGGCTAAAGAGGTCGCGGAAGCGGCGGCCCGGCCGGAGCAGGATGAGAAGGCTTCGCTTTGGCTTAGGCACAACAAGCTTGAGCGCACCCGCCCGCCCATACTCTGCGACCCTGAGAACGGCTGGAACGAAATAATAGGCGAAGAAAAACTCAAGTGCGGCGGCGAGCTGGCCCGTTCGTGGGAAAACCGTTTAAGGCGCGAGCTATTCTGGGCAAACCGTATGGGCGACGACCGCGTGACCGACGCCAACTTTTACGTGTACTACGCGTACGGCGACACGGGCTGGGGCGCGAACGAGACCATGCATAAGACCGAAGACACCGGTTCTTACGCCTGGGAAGGCGGCCTGCCCGATTACGCCCTCCTGGATACGCTGCACTACCCCGAGATCACCGTCGATTACGACGCCACGAACGAGCTTCTGGAGACGGCTGAGTCCGTCTTCGGCGGCATACTGAACGTCGAGCTTCGAGGCCAGTGGTGGTGGTCGCTGAACATAACTAACGTCCTCGTAAACCTTCGCGGGCTTGAACAGTCCATGATGGACGTGTACGACTACCCGGATGAATTGCATAAGCTCATGGCATTCATACGCGACGGGTTTATGCACAAGCTGGACTTCTTTGAGGCAAACAATCTTTTAAGCCTCAACAACGGCAACATATATGCCGGCTCGGGCGGCTACGGCTTCACGGACGAACTCCCGGCAGGCGGTTATGACGGCCGGGCGCGGACTGTGGACATGTGGGGCTTTTGCGAAAGCCAGGAGACCACGAGCGTGTCTCCCGAAATGTTCGAGGAATTCGTGTACGCCTATCAAAAACCGCTCATGGACCGGTTCACGCTCAATTGCTACGGCTGCTGCGAACCGCTTGAGCGCCGCTGGGACATAATAAAAAATTCCCACGGGCTGCGGCGCGTGTCCGTGTCGCCCTGGGCGGATCCGCATAAAATGGCCGGATATCTGGGCAAGGATTTCATATTCTCATACAAGCCGAACCCCGCTTACCTGGCGGTGGAGCATATAGACGAGGACGCCATACGCGCCCAGCTGCGGGAAATAATAAGTATCGCCAAAGATTGCCGCCTGGAGATAATCATGAAGGATAACCACACCATCGGCAAAAACCCGCAAAACGTTATCGATTGGTGCAGGATAGCGAAGGAAGAAGCGGAGAGGGTGTAGCGCATGGTGCCCTTTAGGGTCTGGGGCAATAAGCCCCAGCGGGTTCTTAGGGCAGGGCCCTAAGCCGCCGAAGGCGAAACAATAAAATCCGCCGGAGGCTCCTTGACCCTTAAGGAATACCCGGAAGTGTTCTTCGCATATATACTTTCTTCTTCTTTGAAGAAAGTATCAAAGAAGAAGCGTGTGGGACACTCCGTTCCCCCACGCCCCCTATCTTTGGCCAGTAAACACTATCGAGATTTCCCCGGCGCAGCCTTTCCGAGCGGGCTCTTTCGGGAAGACGTAGCCACTGATCCATAGCGCGCCGGACAGCATAAAAGCAGAT
>JAVBSU010000021.1:0-4721 GCA_031556555.1 Christensenellaceae bacterium | reverse complement strand
ATGTTCATAATTATGCCTCCGGCGGCTCACGGCGCTGCCCTGAGAACCCGCCAGGGGCACCCCCCCCATGACCCACGGCAAGCGATCGCATGCCTGTACCTAAAAATATTACATGTAACGCGAAACTCAGTTCGCCGGGGTCTGGGGTCATCCGACCCCAGTGGGGTTCTTAGGGGCAAAGCCCCTAAGTAGTCCCAAACACAGCCTGTTACCTACTTTCTTTCAATATATCACCAATCTGCTTCACGCTTAACTTCTCTATAACGGCGTGGCCGATTTTATCTATGAGCACGAAGTTGATCATTCCGCCTTCGGCTTTCTTGTCAGTGCCCAGCAGTTCTATGGCGCACTCCATTACGTAAGAATCAACGCGGGATGGAAGGCCGTACTTTTCAACGAGCATTGCCGTGTCGCCCGCCAGCCCGCGTGGGGAGACGCCCAGCGCCTCGCCGATGCGCGCCGCGCACACCATGCCTATTGCGACCGCTTCGCCGTGCAGGTAGTTGCCGTAGCCGGCCGCGCTCTCTATTGCGTGCCCCACTGTGTGGCCGTAGTTTAACTGCATGCGCACGCCTTTGTCGAACGGGTCTTCCGCCACGTAGGCGGCCTTTATGCGGCAGCAATCGTATATCACGCCATCGATTTCAAAATTCTTCTCGCGCAGGCCGAGGTAAAGCTCTTCACCGGCTATGTAGGCGTACTTTATGACCTCGGCCATGCCTGCCGCGTACTGCCGTCCGTCCAGCGTGCTGAGCGCATCCGTGTCTATTACGACCTCGCAGGGCTGGTAAAACGTGCCCGCCATGTTCTTGCCGCCCGCAAGGTTTACGGCTGTTTTGCCGCCCACGGAGCTGTCCACCATGGCGAGCAATGTGGTGGGTATTTGGATGAGCCCCGCGCCCCGTTTGTAAACGGAAGCCGCGAACCCGGCGATATCCCCCACAACGCCGCCGCCCAGCGCAATTACCGTGTCCCTGCGCTCCAGGCCCATCGCGAGCAGCCGCTCCAGTATCATACCCAGGTTTTCAAGGTTCTTGGAGGCCTCGCCCGGGTTCAACGTTATAAGCCGTTCGCCGTCGAAACGCCCGGCGTAGAGCGGAGCCACGTTATTATCGCTGATGACGGCGTAGTTGCATTCCAATTCAAGATTACCCAAGAGTCCGGCGCCTATGCGGATATCGTAGCAGCCGTTCGCCGCTTCAACCCTGAGCTTTTTCATACCGCGTTCCTTCCCCGTATCGCGTGCGCGAGAACATCGAGCTTGCCCATCAGCCGCTCGAACGCCGCCACAGTAAGCGACTGCGGCCCGTCGCACAGCGCGTGCCCGGGGTCGTTGTGCACCTCTATGATGAGGCCGTCCGCGCCCGCGGCCACGGCCGCCATGGACAGCGGCTCCACCATGTCGTACATGCCCGCGGCGTGGCTGGGGTCGACGACAACGGGAAGGTGAGACAGCTTTTTTACGGCGGGCACTGCGCTTATGTCCAGCGTGTTGCGCGTGTACGTCTCAAACGTCCTTATGCCCCTCTCACATAATATCACATTTTCGTTGCCGGAGGAAATAATATACTCCGCGCTCATCAGCCATTCCTCGATCGTGTTGGAAAGGCCGCGCTTTAAGAGCACGGGGCGCTTTGACCCGCCCAGCTCTTTAAGGAGGTCGAAGTTCTGCATGTTGCGCGCGCCCACCTGTATTATGTCCGCTTTCTCGTCGAAAAGCTCCACGTACTTGGGGGACATTATCTCGGTCACTATGGGCATGCCGGCCGTTTTGCCCGCATCGTAGAGTATATCTATCCCCTCTTCGCCCAGCCCCTGGAAAGCGTAGGGTGAGCTTCTCGGTTTGAACGCGCCGCCGCGCAATATGGCCGCGCCCGCCTTCTTGACGCCGCGCGCTATGCCCGTGAGCTGTTCGCGGGATTCCACCGAGCACGGCCCGGCCATAACGACGACGCCCCCGCCGCCTATGTTTACTCCCCCAACTGTGACCACCGTGTCGTCCGGGTGGAACTTGCGGTTGGCCTTTTTGTACGGCTCCTGTACCGAAACGACGCGTTCCACGCCGCTCATCATGCCGGTCATTTCCTTATCCAGCGTGTAAGTGTCGCCCAGCACCCCGAGCACTGTGCACTCCACGCCCTCGTTCACCTGTACGTGCATGCCCTTGCCTATAAGGTGGCTCGTCACCGCCTCTATTTCCTCGCGTTTGGCGCCGCTCTTCATTACTACTATCACTTTTCTTTCCTCCTTGCATACTTTAAAAACAAAAACGCCGGGGACATCCGATGCCCGCGGCGTGTGGTTTCGCTTATTGCTATGGACTAATATGCGGCATCGGATATCTACAAGCTAAAAAGGCCATAACGGTAAAAACCGTTCCGGCTAAAGCCCATAAAAAACCGTCTCGCGCTGCTTCGCATATCTCTCCTCCGTTATTATTAAATATATTGTATTACACCTTGGAAGAAATTTCAACAGTTAATTCTTTAAATCGTGCGCGTCTTGACGGCGGCTCAAAGCCTTCATGACCTCCGCGTACTCAGCCTCGCCCGGCAGTATCCCGAAAAACAATTCGAACGCGTAGAACGCCTGCCAAACCAGCATGGGGAGTCCATTGAGGGTTTTATGGCCGGATGTCCGGGCGGCGGCCAGTAGGCGCGTTTCCGGCGGGCTGTATATAAGGTCGCAGACGAGAGCCCCTTTTGGCAGCATTTCAACGAACGAGATATCCTCAAAATCAGCGCCGGTCCCGCTCATGCCCAGCGGCGTGGTGTTAATCAGCACATCGCAGCCGTCCATGTACTTTGAAATATTCGCGATGGCGTCCACATCCGCGCCGGACTCATCCCCGGCAAACCGCGCTTTGCCGGGCGTTCGGTTTAGTACGGTGATGCCGCGCGCGCCTCTTTCCGCCGCGTCCGCGATGAGCCCCCTGGCGGCCGCACCGCAGCCTATGAACACAATATTCCTGCCCGCATAATCTCCGCCCGCCTGAATAAGAGACCGGTAAAATCCCGCCTGGTCGGTGGAGTAGCCGTTGAGCGCGCCGTCACTTCGCACAACTGTGTTCACGCTAGCCGCCGCATTTTCAACAACACTGTCAAGGTAAGGTATTATTTCCGCCTTGAGGGGCATCGTCACGTTAAAGCCGCACGCCTCTCCCGCTCTGGCGCGTCCGATAAACGCGGGGAGGCTTTCCTTCGTGACCTCTTCCGCCGAATAACGGCAGCCTTCTATGCCGTAGATTTCATACAGCCTGGTGTGTATGGCGGGCGATAAGCTGTGGCCCACCGGCGAGCCTATTACCCTGTATTCGCAAATCATATGCATTTATCTCCTGTTTTATGATAATATTAGACCATAACAAACACAGGAGGTGGGAAGTTAGCGGTGGAGATACTTATCATAAACGGGCCCAACCTTAACATGCTCGGCACGAGAAAGAAAGAGGTCTACGGCCAACTGGCGCTGGACGAGATAAACGCGCTGATAATCGAGGAGACCGCGCAGCTTAACGTGGAGCTCGACTTTTTCCAGACAAACCACGAAGGCGATATGATAGACGAAATCCAGGCGGCGTACTACAACGGCGTGGACGGTGCCGTAATAAACGCCGGGGCGTTGACGCACTACAGTTACGCGCTGCGGGACGCCATAGAGTCGGTGGAAATCCCCTTTATCGAAGTGCACCTATCCGACATCGCGAACCGCGAAGCCTTCAGGGCAACGTCCGTTATAGAGGAAGTGTGTGTGCGGCAGATTAAGGGCAAGGGTTATAAAGGTTATGTTGAAGCGGTCGAGAACCTTTGCAAAATTATAAGTATGGAGAATGAGAGGTGAACGCGATGATGAAATACGATATCAATTCCGTAACTAAACTCAACAATGGAGTGGAAATGCCCTGCTTTGGGCTGGGGGCGTACAAGTCGGAGCCGGGCGCGGAGACTAAGAATTCCGTCATATGGGCGCTTGAGCTTGGGTATAAGCTTATTGACACCGCCGCTTTTTACCGCAATGAAAAAGACGTGGGGGACGGCGTACGCGAGGCCGGCAAGGCGAGGGAAGACGTTTTTATCACAACAAAGATATGGCCCACGGATTTTAACGATGTTGGGGGCGCGCTCGATAAAAGCCTGAAACTCCTTGGAACCGGCTACATAGACCTCTACCTTATGCACTGGCCGGGCACGGACGAAGCCCTGCGGCTCAAGGTTTTCGAGCAGATGCTGAAGTTTGCGGAACAGGGCAAGATACGCGCTTGCGGGGTATCCAACTTCTACATAGACCACCTTGAGAGCATCGAGAAGAACACCGGCGTTATCCCCGCCAACAACCAGATCGAGGCGCACCCCTGGCGCCAGCGGCGTGAGCTTAGGGAATATTGCGCCGGCAAGGGCATTTCAGTGACGGCCTGGGGGCCCATATTCCACGGACACCTTAACGAAGAGCCGCTTGTGGCCGAGATAGGCAAGAGCTACGGAAAGTCGGCTGCGCAGGTCACGCTTAGATGGCACCTCCAGCACGGGATAAACATAATCCCCAAATCCGTGAAAAAGGAGCGCCTCCGGGAGAACGCGGATATTTTTGATTTTGAACTCTCGTCCGGCGACATGGATAGGATAGACGCGCTCGACGGAAAGGGAGGCTTTGCCTTTGATTCTAATATTTTCAACGGCGATGTGGAGGAGTATCGAAATAAAGTAAAAAAATAGAATTAAATA
>JAVBSU010000026.1:0-5547 GCA_031556555.1 Christensenellaceae bacterium | reverse complement strand
CGGTCGGCCCTTGACCCGGCTCACTTCGTTCGCCAACTTAAAATAATTACGCGAACACCAGTGAACAGGGGTCTGGAGAACTTGTTCCCCAGCGGATTCTTAAGGCGGAGCCTTAATCCACCGGAGGTATATCTATCCCATCAATTTATTAATAGCGTTTATGTACGCCAGTATGGACGACTCGATTATATCTGTGGAAAGGCCCCTGCCGGTGACGCATTTGTCGCCGGACGACACTTTGACCACAACTTCGCCGAGGGCGTCCTCGCCCTGCGAGACGGCGTTTATTTTGTAGCTGTCCAGCGAGAGTGGCATGCCGACGGCTTTTCCAATGGCGTGGTAGGCGGCGTCTACGGGCCCGTCGCCGAAAGCGACCTGCGCCGTCTCGCCCCCGTCCATGTCCTCCAAAATCACACTGGATGTGCCGCGTATGGAGTTGCCGCTGTTCACGACGAACTGCTTCAGCTTGTAGTGCTCGGTGACGTTGGCCGTCTTCTGCGATATCAGCGCCTCGATGTCGAACTCGGTAACTTCTTTCTTTTTATCGCACAAAGCCTTGAACTGCGCGAAGGCGGCGTCGAGCTCGGGCTTGTCAAGGCTGTATCCCATTTCTTTCAGCAAGTCTTCGAACGCGTGCCTGCCGCTGTGTTTTCCGAGAACCATCCGGTTTGTTTTCAGCCCGACGGATTCGGGCGTCATAATCTCGTAGGTTTCGCGCTTGGCCATTACGCCGTGCTGGTGGATGCCGCTTTCGTGCGCGAACGCGTTTGCGCCAACAATGGCCTTGTTGGGCGGTATGGACACGCCGATCGTCTTTGACAGCAGACGGGACGTGCGGTAGATCTGCGTGGTATCGATGTTCGTGTCCGCGCCGAACAGGCCGCGCCGCGTGTGTATGGCCATGACGACTTCTTCCAGCGAGGCGTTGCCCGCGCGCTCGCCGATTCCGTTAACGGTGCACTCCACCTGCGTCGCGCCCGCCGTGACGGAAGACAGCGAGTTGGCCACGGCCATGCCGAGGTCGTTGTGGCAGTGGACGGAGATATCTATATCGTCTATGCCCTCAACGTTCTCCTTTAAATACTTTATGAGCTCAAACATCTCGTGCGGCAGCGCGTAGCCCACGGTGTCGGGGATGTTGACTGTCCTGGCCCCGGCATCTATGGCCGCTTTGACCGCCTTCGCCAAAAATGGGCGGCCGCTCCGAAAAGCGTCTTCCGCGGAAAACTCGATGTCGCCCATCAATGTCTTCGCATAAGTCACAGATTCCTTTATCTTTTCCAGAACCTGCTCTTCGCTCATCTTGAGCTTGTACTCCATGTGCAGCGGGGAAGTGGCCAGGAATATGTGTATCCGGCCGCTAGCCGCGTCCTTCAAAGCTTCGTACGAGGCGTCTATGTCCTTTTTCATGGCGCGTGTCAGCGAAGCGACGGCCGAGTCTTTTATTATACCCGCTATGGCCTTGACGCTTTCGAAATCGCCGGGCGAGGATATGGCGAAGCCCGCCTCTATAACGTCCACCTTCATTGCCTCAAGCTGCTTCGCGATGGCTATCTTCTCGTTTAAATTCATACTGCATCCGGGGGATTGTTCCCCGTCGCGCAGTGTCGTGTCAAAAATTTTAATTGTCTTCATATATATGTTCTCCTATTCTATAAATCTTATTGGTTGTTCTGCCTTCGGCGACCACCAAGCCAAACCCGCTGCCCTTCGGAAACCCGCTGGGGACGTTGCCCCCAGACCCGGCTCACTTCGTTCGCCCATTTTATTAATTAAAGCGGGTTTTGAAGAGTCCAGAGGAACTTTTGAGCGCTAGCAAAAGTTCCTTTGGCCGCCGGAGGCAATCTATTTGAGGATTGCTCCTTCATCCGCTCCCTGAACCATCTTCGCGTACCTTTTTAACCAGCCGGCCGATTGCTTTTCCGTAAAAGCCGGCTGGCCGCTAAGTCGCTCTTTTAGTTCGGCCTCGGGAACGGCCAGATTTACAGAGTAGTTGTCTATGTCGATCTCTATCCTGTCTCCTTCTTGCACGTAGGCGATAAGCCCTCCGCTCGCCGCCTCGGGCGAGACGTGCCCTATGGACGCGCCGCGCGTCGCTCCGGAGAACCTTCCGTCCGTTATGAGCGCCACGTCCTTATCCAATCCCACTCCCGCCACCGCGGATGTCGGGCCCAGCATTTCGCGCATGCCCGGGCCGCCCTTGGGCCCTTCACCACGTATTACGACAACGTCGCCCTTCTTTATCTTGCCGCTTGTTATGGCGGCGTAAGCGGCTTCCTCGCTTTCAAACACGCGCGCGGGGCCGCTGTGCCGGAGCATTTCTTTGGCCACGGCGGCGCGCTTCACCACGCAACCCTTCTCGGCCAGGTTGCCGAACAGGACGGCGATGCCGCCGGTCAGCGAGTAGGGGTCGCTTATGGGGCGTATCACGTTGCCCTTTGCGGGATAGTTTTTTATCCTTTGCAGCATGGGGCCGTCCACCGTATCGTTATCCTCTATGAGCCCCTTTTTGCTGAGTTCGTTCATCACGGACATGACGCCGCCCGACGCGTCCAAATCTTCCATATAGTTGGGGCCGGAGGGCGCGAGGTGGCAGAGGTTGGGCGTGCGCCCGCTTATTTTGTTAACGTCCTTAAGGTCGATCTTAACGCCGCACTCATGCGCGATGGCGGGCAGGTGCAGTATGCTGTTGGAACTGCACCCTAACGCCATGTCTACTGTAAGCGCGTTCTCGAATGCCGCCGGGGTGAGTATACCGCGCGGCTTAACGCCGTACTTTATCAGCCGCATGATACGCATGCCCGTCTCTTTGGCCAGCGCTATGCGGGCGGACATAACGGCGGGGATGGTGCCGTTGCCGGGCAGCGCCATGCCCAGCGCTTCGGTGAGGCAGTTCATTGAATTGGCCGTGTACATGCCCGAGCAGCTCCCACACGTGGGGCAGACGTTCCGCTCGTACTCCGAAAGCATGTCCTCGCCTATCATTCCGGCCGCGCACGATCCCGCAGCTTCGAAAATGGACGACAGGCTGGTCTTCTCTCCGTTAACGCGGCCCGCGAGCATGGGCCCGCCCGAAACAACTATCGCGGGTATGTTCACGCGGGCGGCCGCCATCAGCATGCCGGGAACTATTTTATCGCAGTTGGGAACCAGCACCATGCCGTCGAAGGCGTGAGCCAGCGCCATGCTCTCGATGCTGTCCGCGATGAGTTCGCGGGAGGGCAGGGAGTAGCGCATGCCCTCGTGCCCCATGGCTATGCCGTCGCACACGCCGATGGACGGAAATTCCACGGGCGTGCCGCCCGCCATCCTTACGCCGTCCTTTACGGCCTGGGATATAACATCCAAATGCATGTGTCCGGGCACGATCTCGCTCTTTGCGCTAACCACGGCGACGAAGGGGCGGTCCATCTCCTCTTTCGTAAAGCCCAGCGCGTACAGCAGTGAGCGGTGCGGCGCGCGGTCTATTCCTTTTTTAACCTTGTGGCTTTTCATTATGGCTCCTTATTGATCCTTGTTCCACATCATCCGGCTCCTTAAGACTTCGCCGGTGATCTCCATGGGGTGTTCCTTTTCCATGTTCCGCTTGGCAATAAAGTGCGGGCGCTTGGCCATGTTCTCCAGCATCCAGTTTCGGGCGAACGTGCCGTCCTGTATTTCGGAAAGCACTTGTTTCATTTCGGCCTTGGTATCGTCCGTTATGATGCGCCTGCCCGTCTCGTAGTCGCCGTACTCGGCGGTGTCTGAAATGGAGTAGCGCATGCGGCTCAATCCGCCCTGGAAGATAAGATCCACGATGAGCTTCATTTCGTGGCAGCATTCAAAGTAGGCCATCTCGGGCGCGTAGCCCGCTTCCACCAGCGTTTCGAAGCCCGCCTGTATGAGCCGGGACACGCCGCCGCACAGCACTGCCTGTTCGCCGAAGAGGTCGGTCTCGGTCTCTTCCTTGAACGTTGTCTCGAAGATGCCCGCCCGGCCGCCGCCTATGCCCGAAGCGTAGGCGAGCGCGAATTCTTTCGCCTTGCCCGTGGCGTCCTGGTGTATGGCGATTAGGCAGGGCACGCCTTTGCCCTCAAGGTACTGGCTCCTAACGGTGTGGCCGGGGCCTTTGGGCGCGACCATCCATACGTCCACATCGGGCGGAGGAGCGATCTGGCCGTAGTGTATGTTGAAGCCGTGCGCGAACACAAGCGACTTGCCTTCGGTCATGTGCGGCTTTATGTTCTGTTCGTAAAGCGCGCCCTGCTTCTCGTCGTTGATGAGGATCATTACAATATCCGCGGCTTTGGCGGCGTCTTCCGCCGTCATCACCTTAAGGCCGTCTTTTTCAGCCTGCGCCCACGACTTGCTGCCGCCGTACAGGCCAACGATGACGTTCGCCCCGCTTTCCTTGAGGTTGAGCGCGTGCGCGTGCCCCTGAGACCCGTAGCCGATAACCGCGATAGTCTTGTTCTTTATCAGTGAAAAATCACAGTCCCTGTCGTAATACATCTTTACAGCCATTTTTATATCTCCTTTGAAATTAATATCTGTTTAAGGTTGCCTCCGGCGGCTCAGGGCTCCGCCCTGAGAACCTGCTGGGGCTACTTAGCCCCAGACCCCGGCTCACTTCGTTCGCCAACTTTAATAATAACGCATTTTGCGGGTAACACCCCTAAGCCTATTCGTCGTCTATCGTGCCGGCCCCGCGTTCTATGGCGGTTATGCCGGTGCGGGACATCTCGAGTATGCCGTAGCCGTCCAAAAGCCCTATGAGCGCCTTGTTCTTCTCGGGCGCGCCGGACATCTCTATAACCAGCGCCTTGTTGTTTACGTCCACTATCTTGGTGCGGAAGATGTCGCAAAGTTCTATGATCTCCGCGCGTTTTCTGGAATCCGCTTTAACCTTCACCAGCATGAGCTCTTTGTAGACCGAGCTGCTGGAGCGGATCGCCTTTACTTTTATGACGTCTATGAGCTTTGTGAGCTGCTTTTTTATTTGCTCAAGCTCGTGCTCGTCACCCTCAAGCTCGATGGTGATCCTCGAAACCGCCGGATCCTGCGTCTCGCCGACGGACAGGGAGCGGATGTTGAAGCCCCGCCTTGAGAACAGGCCAATGACTTTCGCCAGTACGCCCGAAGTGTTCATAACCAGCACTGAAAGTACGTATCTTCTGAACATTTTGTCTCCTCCTCTACATGTCCATTTCCAATATTATCTCGTTAAAGCTCCTGCCGCCGGGTATCATGGGCAGCACGTTTTCGTCTATGTTCATGTCGCAGGCGATGAGCGACGGCCCCTCCGTGGCAAAGGCCTCCCGGAGCGCCGGTTCCAGCCTGTCCCTGCCCGGCACGTGGAAGCCTTTTATGCCGAAGGCTTCCGCCAGCGTAACGTAGTCCGTGGGGTTATCCAGCGTAGTGTGGCAGTAGCGCTGGCCGTAAAACATCTTCTGCCACTGGCGCACCATGCCCAACACCCTGTTGTTCATGACCAGTACCGTAACGGGCAGCCTGTACTTTACCGCCGTAACCAGTTCTTGCATGTTCATGTGGAAGCTGCCGTCTCCA
>JAVBSU010000168.1:0-7674 GCA_031556555.1 Christensenellaceae bacterium | reverse complement strand
AAAAGATGTTTTCAGGCGGGAGGACGGCAATTACCTGCTTGCGTTCAAGGACGACGTCACCGGAGAAAACGGGGTATTCGACCCGGGCGCGAATACGGTGGGGCTGTCCATAGACGGAATGGGCCAGGGCGGCCTGCGCCTTACTGAGTACTTTTTCCGTAAAATACAGGAAGCCGGCGTGCCAACGCATTTTGTAAGCGCGGATATAAGCAACGCAACCATGACTGTCCGCCCGGCCGAGGTGTTCGGGCAGGGAATAGAGGTAATCTGCCGTTTTCGCGCCGTGGGCAGTTTTACAAGGAGGTATGGCGCCTACGCGAAGGACGGCCAGCCGCTGGACGCTTTTGTTGAAGTGACGCTGAAGGATGACGGCCGGCAGGATCCGCCTATCACTAAAGACGCCCTCTCCATGCTGGGCATACTCAGCGATGATGAATACGAAACGCTGAAAACGCTCACACAGAGGATTTCCACGATCATTAAAGACGAACTGGCCCAAAAAGGCCTGGAACTTTACGATATAAAGCTTGAGTTCGGCCGGGTGGACGGCAAGATCGCCCTCATAGACGAAATTTCGGGCGGCAACATGCGCGCCTACAAAGACGGCGCTTCAGTAGACCCGCTGGAACTCGTGAAGATAATATTGGATTAAAAGTTGGCGAACGGAGTGAGCCGGGGTCTGGGGCTAAGCAGCCCCAGCGGATTCTTAAGGCGGAGCCTTAAGGCCCCCGGCAGGGTTCGCTTTACTTTTCCTCTTCACCATAGTAAGTGAACATCCAGTTTATGCCGTATCTGTCCCGCAGGGAGCCGTGCAGTTTGGCAAAAAACGACGGAGCCATCTCCATGTACACTTCCCCGTCCTGCTTAAGGGCGTTCCATGCTTTTCTTATCATTGCTTCGTCGTTTGAGGATATTGTCACGTACATGTTGCCGCCGCCCGATACGCCCCGGGTGCTGTCGGAGCACATGATTTTCTCGCCGTCTATAAGTATCCTGGAATGCAAGATCAGCTCTTTATCGCTGTCCGGGACGGGGAAGTCCGGATTGGGCGGCATGCCGCCATACTTCATAACTTCCAGTATCTCGCCTCCGAAAGCGGATTCATAGGTTTTGAGCGCCTGCGCGCAGTTCCTGTCGAACATAAGGTAATGTCCTGTCATTGTTTCTTTCCCTTCCGAAAAAATGTATTAAATTATTTAATACACGGTTCGATCAAAATTCAAACGTATTTATATTGTAGGTTTTATGTTTTTATGATAAAATTTTTCTGCAAGTAAAAATAATGGAAGCGGATGCGGGTTTGGGGGAATGTAATAATGCCGCTGGCTTCGAATTGGCCGTTTATCATCGCGTTGGCGTTGATCCTTACAAGTGAATGCTATCTTATAATCGGCGTTTCAATATTTAAAGCCGATTTAAAGTCGCCTATGCGCCGCGTGTATATGGCGGCGTGTCTTTGCCTTGCCGTATGGAGCTCGGGATTTGGAACCATGACCATTGTGAGCCAAATGGCTTATGTACGGCTATTTTGGTCCATCGGTTTTATAGCCAGCGGTTTGTTCTTTGCGTCCTGGCTTCATTTTTTGCTTTACCTCGCGAACTACAAGAGCCCGCACCAGCGCCGGTGGATCGTATTTTTTTACGTTTCGTGCGCCGCGATGGCTGTGCTGTGCGTTTTGTTTGGGGACCTTTGGTTCGTATCGACTCCTTACGGCAACGAGTTTGTTTACAACAGCGTCCTTTTCAAGATTGCGATAATCTACTACTGCTTCCCGCTGGCCATAATGATCTTGCTGCAAGCGAAGTGGTGGCAGGATTCCAAACTCAAGCGGCAGCGCAGGCAGTCGCTCGTATTTTTGGTGCTTACGCTCGTTGTCGCCCCGCCAGGGCTCTTCTTCGATTTAATACGCCCCGCATTTTTGGGGGAGGCAACAGTGCCTTTAGCCACTGTTTTCGTATTGTTTGTGGCTTTGCAGCTTTACTACACCATGAAATCGAACAAGGGATTCAACGCCACAACGGAAATCGCCGCCGACATAGTATTCAAGTACGGGACAATGCCTGTTTTGCTGCTGGACAATCAAAACAATATTGTTCTTGCCAACAATGCTGCCGGTGGATTCTGGGGCAAAGGAATAATAGGGAGAAACGCGGATGAAGTCATTTTTTCGGGCAAGGGGGATCCCAACCAGTCCTTTTTCAACTATAGCTTCAGGAACGCTGTTTTGGAGATAAAGACGAATCATGGCGTGCGCACCTGTGAGGCGCTGCTGGAGATCACTCAGGATAAATTCGGCGAGGAGCTCAATAAAGTGTTGGTAGTGAGCGACATAAGCGAAATGAGGGGAGCCCTCGACCAGGCCAGGGAAGCCAGCCGCGCAAAGAGTGAATTTCTCTCGCGCATGAGCCACGAGATAAGAACGCCGATGAACGCCATAATAGGAATGACTAATATCGGCCTCAGGGCGGATGAAATTGGAAGGATGAGGTATTGCCTTTCCAAAATAGATGACGCGTCCGCGCACCTTTTAAGCCTTATCAACGACATACTGGACATGTCTAAAATCGAGGCGGGAAAACTTGAGCTCGTGCAGGAAGAGTTCGACTTCGAAAAGATGGTCGCCAATATACGCGACGTAATAGCGGTGAAGGCTGTGGAAAAGCGGGTAAACTTTCTCGTTTACATTGATCCCCGCGTACCCAAATCAATAATAGGCGACGAACTGCGCCTCTCGCAGGTTATAGCGAATTTCCTTTCCAACGCGGTGAAATTCACGCCCGAACGCGGCGCGATACAGCTTGAAATAAATCTGGATTCAAGTACGGATGACGAGTGTGTAATCAATGTTGAGGTCAGCGACACGGGAATAGGCATAGAAGACGAGAACCTCTCACGTGTATTCGCGTCTTTCGAGCAGGCCGACGGAAGCATAACCCGCCACTATGGCGGAACAGGGTTGGGCCTTGCCATATCAAAGAGCATTGTGGAGCTAATGGGCGGCACGATAGGCGTAGCAAGCGAAGCGGGGAAGGGCAGCCGCTTCTACTTCACAATCAATGCGAAGCATAACGGCCAAGCCGCAAAACGTCCTGATTATCAAAAAGAGCCATTCATAAACCGCAGGGTACTCGTAGTTGACGATTCGCGCGAGACGCTCGACTATTTCGACAGGCTTCTTTCAGGCCTTGAAATGGAATACGACCTTGTGGGCAACGGCGAAGACGCTGTGGGAGCGGTTTGTGCGTCTGTTGAGGCCGAAGTTCCCTACGAAATCATATTCATCGATTACCTGATGAAGGGAATGGACGGCTTGGAGACTATGCGCCGGATCAAAAACATCTCCGATGAGAGCGTCCACATTATTATGGCGCCCGTTTCGGACTGGGGCTTAATTGAAAAAGACGCGTTTGACGCCGGCATAGACCGCTTCATACACAAACCTCTGCTGAATTTGGATCTTTTTGACGTAATAAACGAAGTTGTTACGGGCGAGAGCCAGGGCGCGGTGTTAAGCAAGGGGTATTCCCAAGAAGCAGTACGCTTTAAGCCGTGCAGGATACTGCTGGCGGAAGACATGCCTGTGAACAGGGAAGTTGTGCTTGCAATGCTTGAGGACACCGGCTTAAGCATCGACTGCGTGGAGAACGGGCGCGAGGCAGTCAACGCGTTCATGGAAAAGCAGGACAAATACGGGCTGATCCTCATGGACATACAGATGCCCGAGATGGACGGGATCAAAGCAACGAAGCGCATACGCGGCCTTAATACTTCCGCCGCGAAAAGCATACCTATCCTTGCCATGACGGCCAATGCCTTCAAAGAAGATGTCGATGCCTGCCTTGCGGCGGGTATGAACGGCCATATTGGAAAGCCGGTGGACTTTGACGAATTGATCGGCAAGCTGTCAGATTATCTGGGGCGGGACACAAGTATGGACGATGCGCAGGAAGACGGGGATTCCATGCTTGCGTAAGCGGCTTTGCCCGGGCTGCGGCATGCCATGTTCCACATTATATTTCTATTTTAATGTTTAGGCATAACGGCCACGTTTATATTGAAAATATCAATGTGTATGCAGTAAGTAATTCAATTAAATATTAATAATTTGAAAGGTGGCAATGATATGAAAAAAAGAATGGTATGGTTGTTAGTCCTGGTATTTATCGTTATGGCGGTGTTCCCCGCGGTTGCGCTGGCAGACGAGCCCGATCCCGATCCCGACCCGGATCCGGATCCGACGGATACCCCGGAGCCGGTAGCGCTTTTGAACCTTAAGTTTTACCTTATAGACTCGAACAGCTACGCGCTGCCCGGCTATATCGTGACTATTGACAACGACAGGCAGTCTGTCGCGGACGACAACGGAATAGCCTCCTTCGCGGCGGTACCAACAGACGGAACGGATACTTTTAAGATATTCACGCCGGATAAAAAGCAGGTGGGCGTATGCAACCTGTCTTATGTGAAGAGCGACTCAACGAGCGTGGGGCCGTCCACCGGGGGCGGAGGGTACCAGATAAACTACTCGACTGACGACGCGACGATATATCTTTATATGATAGCTGACCCCAAAGGAGACAGCAGTACGGGTTGCCACCCGGCCGACGCTTCCGATTCGCCGTTGACGCCCGGCAAGCAGCCCCCCAAACCAACACCTTCTCCTTCCCCGTCGCCGACTTCATCGTCTTCGGCCAAACCCACGGCTTCAGCTTCGGCTTCGGCGACAGCGTCCGCTTCAGGTAAAACAGACCCGGCAGTAAAGGGCTATGTGACCGAAGTGGGCGGAGTGACGCCTATAGCTAACGCCACGGTGGAATCGCTCAACAATGAGACGGGAAAGAGCTACACCGTAAAAACGGATGAGAACGGCTACTATGAAGTCCCCGCCATGGCAATGGGCGACCACACGTTCACCGTTACCGCGGGCGACGGTTCAAAGATAGGCTACTTTGACGCCATGCTCAGCGAGGGCAATGCGACCTGGGCGAAGTATGTTCCGGACTCTTACGGGACGTACGAGATCAGCGTAAAGGCGGGTCTCAAGACAATGTACATGAACGTTAACCAGACGAACGACGCGAGCGGCCTCATGATAAACGCATTATCCGAAAGGGAACTGCCGTCTTCCGCGCCGCCGCTGTGCTTTGACGGAGTGTGGCAGGCCGTGTCCACGGACAACCAGCCAAGCCTGCCCCAGAACCAGAGCTGGTTCCTGAAGGTTGACGGGGACAAAGCGTACGAATACGCGGATATAGCCGGCTTGGCGAGTGATTCGCCCACAAACACCTATGACGTCGAGTACCAGGACGACTTTACCGCGCACGTGATGGTGGGAGCGGCGTCCACTTCGGGCAACGTACCCGAAGACTTCTACTCCACGCTTATAATGCACGGAAGCTATTCGCTGAGCTGCGCGGCTTACAGGGATAACTTCGTGATGGATCGCATAGTATGGAACGCGGACGATCCGAACGCAAACCTTAGGCTGGACGGAACTTGGGAAGCGGCCGCGTTAGAAAATGAGGGGGATCTTCTGCTCAGCGAAGTCTGGTACATGAAGATAGACGGCGATACGGTACATCTTTATGAGAACGCTGAAAGCCTCGGCAAAGACGACCCAGCAAATAATTACAAGCTGGAGGCGATGGATGACGGCTCGGTGCAGGTAATATCGGGAGAAGGGGGTACGGTTGGCGGTTATTTCAACGTTATTACACTGCTGGCGGGAGGCGATACACTGCGCAGCATGTCGCCTGATGCTACCACGATCTTCTACCGCATGCCCGGGTAAGATCCTGAAAACAGAGATCAACAACTGTGAAAACAAGACCACCCGTTCAACTAACGGGTGGTCTTGTTTTGGGCTCAATCCTCCGCATATTGAAAGTTGCTAGCCAGAAACTTCTTTTTCGTCTCCGCGTTTTTGTCGCGTTCCGCTCTGTTTTTCGAGTCCTGGCGAAAACGGAGCGGCGATATGCCGAACTTCTCTTTGAAAAGCTTGCCGAAGTAGCTGGAGCTGCAAAAACCGCACGCTGAGCTGATTTGGGCTACGGTGTGGGCAGTTTCAGACAGGCAGCGCGCCGCCTGGGCGAGGCGGTACTCGTTTATGTATTCCATGGGCTTCTTGTTAGTTATGCGCTTAAAGCAACGGAAACATTCACTGCGGTTTATGCTCGCGTTTTTAGCGATGCCGTCAACAGTCAGATTTTCGGAGTAATGTTCGTGGATGTAGGACAGTATCCGCTTGACGCGTTCCTCGTGCCGCCCGCTGAAACTCCTTTCAAACAGCGATGTGCCGGCCTCGGCCATGTAGGAAACAGTCTCGTGCCACGCGTGGCACATGAGGCCCAGGCAGCGGAGCTCAAACCCAAAAGCGGAATTGTCGAGCCCGTACACGCCGCGCAGGGCGCGTACGATTTCCCGGCCCGGCCCGACATCGTACGATACTTTGAACCCCGGAAGGGATTTGTCCGTGAGCGGCTGGAAATACTTTGCGTATACAGTGCTGTTGATGCTTTCCGTAAGCAGCGAAAAGGGGAACACTATTGTGAACATCACGGCGTTGCCGCCAGAGGCGCGCTGCTTCGCCATGTGCATGGAGTTGGAATTGATAAATACGCAGTCGCCCTCCTTAAGGAGGATGTGCCGGTCGTTTATGTAGTAATCAACCTCTCCCGCGAGCATGACGCCGTATTCAAACTCATGGTGCCAGTGGCAGTTCATCGTGCCGTCCACAAACATGCTGTATTCGTCCGTCCATACGTCGACGGGGAAGGAAGCGTCGCTGAAGCGGATGTGCTCCCTGAAATTGTGGTCGACCTCTATTCTTCGCAATTCCATTATGATCTCCTGTTTGGGATTATTTTTATATATTTTAATATTATTATTATATACAAGCAGAAAATATTGTACTAAAATTATAATTAAATAGCACAAGAAAGTCAAGCGGGGGAAGCCCCCGCTGGCATGCCGCGTTGCACTGCACGCCAAATTGCAGTGTATGATCCCGCAGTATTTGGCAAAGAGATATTTATATTAAGCAGGAGTGGATATACATGAACCGGATTAAGGACATGACGGCAGGCAACCCAACAAAGTTGATTTTTACTTTTGCCCTGCCGCTCATGCTGGGAAACTTCGGCCAGCAGCTCTACATGGTTGTAGACGCAATTATAGTGGGGCAGGGTGTTGGCGTGGAGGCGCTGGCCGCCCTGGGAGCGACGGACTGGACGTACTGGCTGGTGCTGTGGACGATACAGGCCGTGACCCAGGGCTTTTCCATACTCATCACGCAGTATTTCGGTTCGGGCGAGTACGGCAGCCTGAAAAAATCCATAACGATGTCCACGCTGCTGTGCATTATTATAGGGGTTATATTGACCGTGGCCAGCCTTATTGCGGCCAAACCGCTGCTCACCCTTCTAAAGACGCCTGAAAACATTTACGGCGGGGCGCTTTCCTATCTTACCGTCATGTTTGCGGGAACCATGATAGTTATGGCGTACAACATGGCGTCCGCCATACTGCGTTCCTTTGGCGACGGGAAGACCCCGCTAATAGCCATGGGCGTTGCGGCGGGGACGAACGTCGGCCTGGATCTTCTTTTTGTAATGATTTTCAAATGGGGAATAGTCGGCGCGGCCGTTGCCACGCTCATTGCCCAGCTCGCCTCC